>JBEGQK010000159.1:0-2893 GCA_041180985.1 Actinomycetota bacterium | reverse complement strand
GCGACGTCAACGATCACGGCACCGGGCCTCATGGAGCGGACCATCTCCGCAGACACGACAACAGGAGCGCGGCCACCGGCCACGAGCACCGCGCCGATGACAAGGTCGGCCTCGGCGACGCTTCGTTCGATGGCACCGCGGTTCGAGGCGAGGGTCATGATGCGGCCGCGGTGAATCTGGTCCACGTAACGCAGTCGGTCGAGGTTCTTGTCGAGGAGCACGACCTCGGCCTCCATCCCGGCGGCGATCCACGCGGCGTTCCAGCCGACGTTGCCCGCACCGAGCACGACGACCCGTGCGGGTCTCACCCCGGGTGCTCCACCCATGAGCACGCCACGACCGCCCTGGGTCCGCTCCAGGAAGTGCGCACCCATCTGCGGAGCCAGACGACCCGCGACCTCGCTCATGGGTGCGAGAAGGGGGAGCGAACCGTCGCGCATCTGGACCGTCTCGTAGGCGAACGCCGTCGTGTCGTTCGCGAGGAGTGCCTCGGCGACAGCCGGGTACGCAGCGAGATGCAAGTAGGTGAAGAGCGTCAGGTCGGGTCGGAGGAACCCGAACTCCTCTGGCTTCGGCTCCTTCACCTTCACGACCATCTGCTGGCTCCAGGCATCGGCGGCGGTGGGGACGATGTCGGCCCCCGCCGCGGCGTAGTCGGAGTCGGGGATCGACGCACCGTCGCCCGCCCCTGTCTCGACGTACACGTTGATCCCGATCCGCTCGAACTCGCGGACTCCATCTGGTGTGAGTGCGACGCGGCCCTCGGCCGTCTTGATCTCGCGGGGTACTCCGACAGTGGTCATGGCTGGCATGCCCTCTGTCTATTACATGCGGGGCGGACGGCGGTATCGCCCGGGCGCCCCGTGTGGAACGATGGTGGCATGCGAACGTTCAAGAATTTCGTCAACGGACAGTCAGTCGATGCCCACGACGGCCGCACGGCCGACATCATCAACCCGGTTACCGGTCAGGCCTACGCAACGGCGCCGCTATCGGGTGCAGAGGACGTCGACCGCGCGATGAAGGCGGCCGGCGCCGCGTTCGACGAATGGAGGAACTCCACCCCGTCGGAGCGATCGTTGGCGCTCCTGCGCATCGCTGATGCAATCGAGTCGCGCGCCGACGAACTTGTCGCCATCGAGGTCGAGAACACCGGAAAGCCGATCGGCATGACCATGAGCGAGGAGATCCCACCGATGGTCGACCAGATCCGGTTCTTCGCCGGTGCGGCGCGCATGCTCGAGGGCAAGGCCACCGCCGAGTACATGCGCAACATGACCTCGATGATCCGCCGCGAACCCGTGGGCGTGTGTGCGCAGGTGGCTCCGTGGAACTACCCGATGATGATGGCGGTGTGGAAGTTCGCCCCCGCCATCGCAGCCGGCAACACGGTGGTGCTGAAGCCGTCGGACACCACACCGGCTAGCGCCGCGTTCATCGCCGAGCTCGCGGCCGAGTTCCTGCCCGCAGGCGTGCTGAACGTCGTCTGCGGTGACCGCGACACCGGCCGTCACATGGTGGTGCACGACACACCGTCGATGGTGTCGGTGACCGGGTCCGTCAGGGCGGGCATGGAGGTCGCCGAGGCGGCGTCCAGGAGCCTGAAGAGACTGCACCTCGAACTCGGCGGCAAGGCCCCCGTCATCGTCTTCGACGACGCCGACATCGAGGCGGCCGCCGAGGGGATCGCAACGGCCGGCCTCTTCAACGCGGGCCAGGACTGCACCGCCGCAACACGCGTCGTCTGCGGGCCGCGCGTCTACAACGAGTTCGTCGCCGCACTCGCCGAGGCCGCAGGCGCTTCTCGCACCGGCATGCCCGATGACGAGGACGTCCTCTACGGTCCGCTCAACAACGCGAACCAGTTGGCCCGCGTGGCCGGCTTCGTGAACCGCACGCCTTCGCATGCGCGCGTCGTCACCGGCGGCTCGCAGCAGGGGACCGACGGCTACTTCTTCGAGCCGACGGTCGTCGCCGACCTCCGTCAGGACGACGAGATGATCCAGAACGAGATCTTCGGGCCGGTCATCACCGTGCAGCGGTTCTCGGACGAGGACGAGGCACTGCGATGGGCGAACGGTGTCGAGTACGGGCTCGCATCGTCGGTGTGGACGCGCGATTTCGGCAAGGCCATGCGCATGGCGAAGAACCTCGACTTCGGCTGCGTGTGGATCAACACCCACATCCCGTTGGTGGCCGAGATGCCGCACGGTGGGTACAAGAAGTCCGGCTACGGCAAGGACCTGTCCGCGTACGCCCTCGACGACTACACGCGCATCAAGCACGTGATGGCGAACATCGACAGTTGATCAGCGCCTGCGGTACTCGTCCCACGCCGCGGTGAAGGCATGGTGCAGGGTGGCGCGTATGAACTCGAGTTCCTTCTCGCCACAGACGAGCGTGGGCGAGAGCACGACCACCGGGTCCGCGCGGTCGTCGGCGCGGCAGATCAACCCCGCGTCATGGAGGATCGGGGAGAGCACACCGCGCAGCAGCCACTCGCTCTCCTCGTCGGAGAACGTCTCCTTCGTCTCCTTGTCCCGGACGAGCTCGGCCACCCGGAAGTACCCGCACCCGCGCACGTCACCCACGATCGGGAGTTCGGCAAGCGAAGCCATGACATCGTCGAACAAGGGCTCGTTTCGCAGCACGTTCCCGCAGAGGTCCTCGCGCTCGAGGACGTCGAGGTTCGCCAGTGCCACGGCGCACCCGACCGGGTGACCACCGAAGGTGGAGCCGTGCAGGTAGGTGCGGCCCGCATCCTCGACGAACGGTGATGCGATGCGGTCACTGACGATGACACCGCCGAGGGCCGAGTAACCGCTCGTCACGCCCTTTGCGAAGGTGATCATGTCGGGCTGGTAGCCGAACCGGTCGCAGCCGAACATGTGGC
>JBEGQK010000158.1:0-3037 GCA_041180985.1 Actinomycetota bacterium | reverse complement strand
CCGCGCTCCATGCCGTCCTTGCGGGGCATCGCACCCACGAGGAAGGCTGCGTCGGCATCGCCGAAGGCAACTTCTGCGTTGTCGGTGCCGACGATCCCGGCGAGCAGCGGGAACGCGCAGTCATCGAGTTCCATCCTCACTCCCTCGAGCGCGCCGAGCGCCGGCGTGATCTCGAGGAGCTGGAGGATGACGGGCTGGTCCGGGCCGAACACGGCGCCGGAAGCGATACGGAAAAGGAGGCTGTAGCCGATCTGGCCGGCGGCACCGGTGACGGCAACACGTACTGGGGTTGTCATGTTCACAAGCGTACGCAGTCGGCCCGGCCCGGAACCAATACGCCGGAGCCCGTGTGACTATTGACCCATGGCCCCCACGATGGCCGCCACGTAGTGGTCCTGGCCCTCGGAGTTGGGGTGCACCTTGTCCTTCGAGAACCACTCCGGGTGGTCCTTCGAGAGCGTGTACCAGTCCAGGACCGTCACGTTCTTGTAGGTGTTCGGTAGGGCGTAGATGATGTCGTTGTTGATCTTCTCGTACTCGCGCGTGGGCACGCGGATGGTGAGGACGATCACCTTCTTCACTCCCTCGAGCGGCTTCATCAACCTGGCGAAGACTCCCGCCTTCGTGGTGCCGTTCGTGCCGAGATGGATGATGACCGTGCTGCCCAGTTCCTTCGTGGCCCTGTAGTAGTTGAAGATCTGCAGCGCGTCCAACGGCTGCCTGTTCTTCGCTGCGTCGACGACGAAACCCTTCGCGGCGAGCTTCTTCGCCGACCCGAGCATCACCGAGTCCCCCACCGCGAGCACGTCGATGATCTTCGGCGGTGACGTGGTGGGCATCGGCACGGTGGTCTGACCGGGCGCGAGCGTCGGTCGCGGGGCGATAGTGGGGATGGTGACCACCGCTTCCTCGTTGTCGTCGAGGTTCGCCGTGATGTCGTCGGGCACCACCTTCGCGGTCGCCATGGAGACGACGGCGAAGAGCGGCACGAGACCGGCGACCGCGGCGGCGACGGTGACCTTCCGCTTGCGGTCCCGTGCGGCGACGGAGCCG
Organism: Actinomycetota bacterium; assembly: GCA_041180985.1. GTDB lineage: Bacteria > Actinomycetota > Acidimicrobiia > Acidimicrobiales > Ilumatobacteraceae > UBA2093. Next base: position 1,984 of record JBEGQK010000158.1, on the reverse strand, counting down.
GGGTTGCGCCACCGGCGCCAGGCCTCTGCGTATGCACCGGTGCGGATCGGGTACTCGAACCAGCGGTACGACATCTCGGTCACCGCGAGCGTGATGATCATCAGTGCGACGAATTCCTTCGGCTGCAGCGGCGTGCCCGCGGTCTTGCGGTAGATCTGGAATATCGGCCAGTGGTACAGGTACAGGCCGTAGCTGCGCGTGCCGAGATACACGAACACCGGGTTGCCGACCACGTAGCGACCGAGGACCGACCGCGGCTTCGTGACGGCGAGTATCGCCACCACTGACGCAACGCCGACGAGCAGGAGACCGCCCCGGTACAGCAGGTCGTAGGCGTGCTCGGTGTCGCCGCGCACGACGTCGCGGAACGTCCAGCACATCCACCCGAGCGCGGCGAGCGCGACAGCACCGAGCGTGTCGTAGACGGCGGTCCCGTTGCGCACCCCCCTTCGAACGAGTGCCCAGGGTCGCCACACCACGGCGAGCGCCGCCCCGAGCAGCAGACCGGTCGCCCTGCTGAACGTGCCGAGATACAGGAAATCGGTGCGCAGGATGTGGCGCCCGAAGATGGTCATGTACTGGCCCGGGGTCTCGGCGAGTGTCCCGATCGGACCGGTCCTGTACGTCATTGCCGACACCACACCGATCGCGGCGGCGAGGAGAGTGAACCACACGGCCAGCATGGGCAGGGTCGACTTGCGCAGTCTCCGTAGCAGCACGAACATCACGACCGGCCACACGATGTAGAACTGCTCCTCCACCGCGAGCGACCACAGGTGACGCAGGGGCGCGAACGCGAAGGAGCTCGTGTAGCTGCTTCCGCTCCACACCTGGAACCAGTTCGAGCCGTAGAGGAATCCCGCGATGGTGTCGCCGCGCAGCATGCCGAGCCGGGAACGGTCGAAGAACGCGCACCACGTGACGAGGAGGACGAGCAGCATCCACAGTGCGGGAAGGAGACGGCGCGCCCGCCGCATCCAGAAGTTGGAGAGGGTGACCGTGCCCGTGCGCTCGCGTTCCGCGATGAGGAGCAGCGTGATGAGGTACCCCGAGATCACGAAGAACACCTCGACACCCAGGAAGCCACCGCCGAGCCACCGGCTGTCCGCGTGGTACACGATGACGGCCAACACCGCGAGCGCACGCAGTCCGTCGAGACCGGGGATGTAGGGAACGGTGGGACCGCGGCGTGTCCCCCAGGCAGGTGTGCCGTTCTCCTGTGTCGTGGTGTTGCTCATGGGAACAGCGACGGACGCGTCAGGCGACGGGCAGACCCAACTGCGCGTAGATCTCGCGCGTCGCCGTGGACTTGTTCATCGTGTAGAAGTGCAGACCGGGCACGCCGGATGCGAGCAGTTCCGCGCACAGCTCGGTTGCCGCCTCCACACCGATGCGACGGACGTCCTCGGGGCTCGTGCCGGATTCCAGACGTTCGCGCAGCCATTGCGGGAAGGCCGCACCCGACATCTCGGCCATGCGCTCGACCTGACCGATGTTCGTGACGGGCATGATCCCGGGGATGACGGGCTTCTCGACCCCGAGATCGGCGAGTTCGGCGACCATGCGGTGGTAGTGCTCCGCCTCGAAGAAGAACTGCGTCACGGCAAAGTCGGCAGCCCGCAGCTTCTCGGCAAGATGCCGGCGGTCCGACTCTCGAGACTCCGACCGCGGGTGTGTCTCCGGGTGGGCGGCCACGCCGATGCTCATGTCCGAGATCAACTTGACGTGCTCGATCAACTCAATTGCGTACCGGTAGTCGCTCGGCCGGGCGTCGGCAGGGTCCTTGGGCGGGTCGCCGGCGAGCGCAAGGACGTTCTCCAGGCCACCTGCCACGTACGTGCCGATGATGTCTGCGATCTCGGCCCGCGTGTGGCCGACGCACGTGAGGTGCGCCATCGGCGGGATGTTCGTCTCCTTGCGGACCCACAGCACGGTGTCGCGCGTGTACTCGCGCGTGCTGCCGCCGGCGCCGTAGGTGACCGAG
>JBEGQK010000157.1:0-3451 GCA_041180985.1 Actinomycetota bacterium | reverse complement strand
CTGAACCGTTGATCATCATCGTCTCGGGTCCCGGCGGCGCCGGGAAGGGGACCATCGTCGACGAGGTGATCCGTCAGGACGATCGTTTGTGGTTGAGCCGGTCGTGGACCACACGCGCCCGCAGGGAGGGCGAGGCGGAGGACTCCTACGTGTTCGTGGACCGGGGCGAGTTCGAGGCAAAGATCGGTGCGGACGGTTTCCTCGAATGGACCGAGTTTCTCGGCAACCTCTACGGCTCGCCGATGCCCGCGCCGCATGACGACCACGACATCGTCCTCGAGATCGAGTTGCACGGGGCGCAGCAGGTGAAGAAGCAGCATCCTGAGGCTCTCGTCGTGTTCGTCATGCCCCCGTCACGGGAGGAGCAGCAACGCCGCCTGCAGGGCCGGGGAGACCCCGACCACCACGTCGCCGAGCGGCTGCGGAAGGCCGAGGACGAGGAGAAACTGGGCGGCGAACTGGCGGATCTGGTCATCGTCAACGACGATCTGCAGCGAGCGGTCGCGGAATTGCGCGGATTCATCGGTGCGGCACGCATGGGCCGTCGGTAGCCTGCAAGGGCAACCACGAGGAGCGTTCCATGTCCCGTCAGCACGATTCGATGATCCACCCGCAGATCGAGACCCTTCTCGCCCGCGAGAGCCTCGAGGGCTCCAAGTTCGCGCTCGTCACGCTCGCCTCGTACCGTGCGCGCCAGATCAACTCCTACTTCAACCAGCTCGGCGAGGGCCTCGGTCACTCGATTCCGCCGCAGGTGTCGTCCGTTGCGCGCAAGCCGCTCTCCATCGCATTCGAGGAGATCGCCGCAGACAAGATCGTGAAGACCGAGCGCCTCGACTTCGACGAGTTGGAAGCTGAGGCTGCCGAGGCATTCGGCGACTTCGAAGCATCCGACGACTCCGAAGAGTCCGACGCCGAATAGGACCGGACATGTCGAGCCTCGAAGGCCGACGCATCGTTCTCGGCGTCGCCGGGGGCATTGCCGCGTACAAGTCCGTCGACGTCTGCCGTCGCATGGTCGATGCGGGCGCCCACGTGTCGGTGATCATGACGGAGGACGCTCACAGGTTCGTGGGGCCGGTCACGTTCTCGGCACTGTCGTCGGAGAAGGTGCACACGTCCCTGTGGGATGACGACTCCTCCATCCCGCACACGCGCCTCGGGCAGACGGCCGATCTCATCGTCGTCGCCCCCGCGACCGCGCGCGTGCTGTCCGCCTACGCCACGGGTTATTCGGCTGACCTTCTCGTCGCCACCCTGGTTGCCACCCGTGCGCCGGTTCTCGTGTGCCCGGCAATGCACACGGAGATGTGGGAGCACGCCTCCGTGCAGGAGAACCTCGACACTCTCCGCCGTCGCGGTGTGCACGTGCTCGACCCCGAATCCGGCCGCCTGGCCGGTGGGGACGTGGGTGCGGGCCGTCTCGCTTCGCCCGAGAACATCGTGTCGGCCGCCGAGCGCCTCTTGGCCGGTGACGGTGACCTCTCGGGGGTGTCGGTGGTGGTCACCGCCGGTGGCACCCGCGAACCCATCGACGCGGTGCGCGTGATTGCCAACCGATCGAGCGGCAAACAGGGCTATGCCATCGCGGAGGAGGCTGCTGCGCGTGGCGCGACTGTCACGCTGATCACAACGGTCGACCTGCCCGTGCCAGCACGCACAACAACCGTGCGTGTCGAAACCGCGGCGCAGATGAAAGCGGCCGTGGATGCCGCGTCCCGGACCGCCGATGTCGTCGTGATGTGTGCTGCCGTTGCCGATTTCCGTCCGGTCCAGGCTGCCGACGTCAAGATCAAGAAACGGGACGGCGTTCCCGAGATCATCCTCGAGCCGACTCCGGACATCCTGGCCGGGCTCGGTGCCGCCAAGCGTCCCGGTCAGGTCCTTGTGGGATTTGCAGCCGAGACGAACGACGTCGAGTCGAACGCGCGGGAGAAACTGAAGAAGAAGAACCTCGACATGGTGGTGGCGAACGACGTCTCGGCCCCCGGGGTGGGCTTCCAGCACGACACAAACGCCGTGACCATCTACTTGTCCACAGGCCACGAAAAGCCGGTCCCGTTGGCCAGCAAACGCACCATCGCCCGTCACCTATTGGATAGCGTTGTGGAGATTCGCCAGCAGGCCTGATTCCCAGAATCCGCTGTTGGAACCCACCAAGGAGCAACAGTGAGAAACTTCACCTTCACGTCAGAGAGCGTCACCGAGGGTCACCCCGACAAGATGGCCGACCAGGTCTCCGACTCGGTCCTCGACGCGATCCTCGCAGAGGACCCCAACGCGCGTGTCGCCTGCGAGACGCTGCTCACCACCGGACTGTGCGTCGTGTCCGGCGAGATCACCACTGATGCATACGTCGACATCCCGCGCATCGCACGCGACACGATCAACGGCATCGGCTACGACAATGCCGCATTCGGTTTCGACGGTCACACGTGCGGTGTCATGGTCGCACTCGATGCGCAGAGCCCCGACATCGCCCAAGGCGTCGACATGTCCGAGGAGATCCGCGCCGGCAAGAGCGGCGAGGACATCCTGAACAGTCAGGGTGCCGGTGACCAGGGAATGATGTTCGGTTACGCATGCGACGAGACGCCGGACTTCATGCCGCTGCCCATCTGGCTGGCGCACCGTCTCGCGGAGCGACTGACGGAGGTGCGCAAGAGCGGCCAGATCCCGTACCTGCGCCCCGACGGCAAGACCCAGGTGTCGTTCGAGTACGAGAACGGGCGTCCGGTGCGTCTCTCCACGGTGCTCATCTCCACGCAGCACGGCGACGGGGTCGACCGTGACACCACGATCAGGCCCGACCTCATCGAGAGCGTCATCATGCCGACCATCCCCGCCCAGTTCGCCGGCGACAACCCTGCCATCTACGTGAACCCGACAGGCAAGTTCGTGCTCGGTGGACCGCACGCCGACACGGGCCTCACCGGACGCAAGATCATCGTCGACACGTACGGCGGCATGGGTCGCCACGGTGGTGGCGCTTTCTCCGGGAAGGACCCGTCAAAGGTCGACCGCTCGGCTGCCTACGCGGCGCGCTGGGTTGCAAAGCACGTGGTGGCTGCGGGTGCAGCGAGCCGCTGCGAGGTGCAGGTCGCGTATGCAATCGGAATGGCACAGCCGGTCAGCATCCTCGTCGAGACGTTCGGCACCAACAAGGTGAGCGAGGAGTCCATCGAGGACGCCGTGCGCCAGGTGTTCGACCTCCGGCCGGCCGCGATCGTGCGTGACCTCCAGCTGAAGCGCCCGATCTACAAGAAGACCGCCGCGTACGGTCACTTCGGCCGCAACGAGCCAGAGTTCTCGTGGGAGCAGCTCTCGCGACTCGCCGACTTCAAGTCGGCCGTGAAGCTCTGACACGCAATTCACTCGTCGCACGCGTCGTCCCCGATGTCTCGGGGATAGACAAGCAATTCGACTACCTCGTACCGCCCCTGTTCGAACA
>JBEGQK010000156.1:0-10781 GCA_041180985.1 Actinomycetota bacterium | reverse complement strand
CGACGTTCCAGCCGCTCGCGAACCCCACGTACAACGCCGTCCTCCCGATGCTCTGGACCGCGGGTTGGCCGGCCGTGGAGGAACACGCCGGTCACCTGATCCCCGAGAGCGTGCGCGAGATTGGCGGCATCTGGGCGGAGAAGGTGCCGTGGATGCTCGACAACCTGATGGCGCCCACCACCATGTGCCACGGCGACTGGCGCGCTGACAACCTAATGTTCAACGGCGCGAAGCCGACCGTGATCGACTTCCAGCTGATCGGCACGGGATCGGGCATGTACGACGTGGGCTACTTCATCAGCCAGTCCATCACCACCGAGGTGCGCCGCGGCCACGACCGCGAGCTGGTGAACGTGTACCTGGACCGCATCGAGTCGCACGGCATCACCATCGACCGTGACGAGGCGTGGCGCCAGTACCTGGTGTGCATCTGCTTCTGCGTCACCTACGGCGTCACCACGTTCGGCGGCTACACCGAGCAGAACGAGCGCGGACAGACGCTGCTGAAGGACATGCTGCTGCGTGCCCTGCACTGCGTGGCCGACAACGACGCCCTGCAGACCATCAAGTGACGCCCGTTCGGTGGACAACCCACCGCACGGAAGTCAGAATGGGTCCATGAGCGACCACATCCACGAACACGGCAAGGACCTGCTGAACGACATCGCGCCATTGACGCGCGACCTGCGGGGTCTCATCCCGGATGTGTACGAGGGGTTCGGCCGGATGCACGCCGCCGCGTTCGCCGACGGTGAGGTCGACCGCAAGACGAAGGAATTGATCGCACTCGGCATTTCGATCGCGGTGCGCTGCGACGGCTGCATCGCGTCGCACGCGAAGAGCGCCGCACGGGAGAAGGCAACCGAGAAGGAAGTCGCCGAGACGATCGGCATTGCGATCGCGATGAGCGGTGGCCCGGGAACGGTGTACGGCCCGCGCGCCATGGCTGCCTACCGCAGCTTCACCGCACCCGACACGGGCGCGTAGTCACTCGTTGCCCGGGGCGCACGTGCGCCGCCGGGTCACTTCGGGTGGGACTTGTTGATCTTGATCGGGATGTTGCGCGGCCCGCGCACCTGACCGCCGGCCCACGTGGTGACCTTGCCCTCTTCCAGCTCGAAGTCGGGAACGCGCGCCAGGAACTCCTGGATGGCGACGCGCATCTCCATGCGGGCGAGGTTCGACCCGGCGCAACGGTGGATGCCGGCGCCGAATGCGACGTGGCGGTTGTGCTCGCGGTCGATGATGAACTTGTCGGCGTCCTCGAACTGCTTCGGGTCGCGGTTCGCGCCGGGGAAGTTCATGAGCACGCGGTCACCCTTGTGCATGGGGCAGCCGGCGTACTCGTAGTCCTCGTGCAGCACGCGGGCCATGGTGACCGGCGAGTAGAAGCGGAGGAACTCCTCCACTGCCGAGTCGATGAGCTCGGGCTCGCGGATGAGACGCTCGCGGTCCTCGGGGTGCGTGGCGAGGTGCCACAGCGACGAACCGATGCCGCTCCAGGTGGTGTCGACGCCCGCGACCAGCAACAGGCCGCACATGCCGAGCACGAGCTTGTCGGGGTACGGGTTGCCGTCCGGGTCCTTCGCGCGCAGCAGTTCACTGATCATGTCGTCACCGAGCCCGTTCGCGCGGCGGTCGGCAACGGCGCTGGTGAAGAACTCACGGAGTTCCGTGCCCGCCTGCTCGCGACCCTCCACGTCGTACGCGGCGTTCTCGAGAATGGCGCGCACCCATCCCGTGAACTTGTCCTTCATGCTGGTGGGGACACCGAGCATGGTGGCGATGACCTGTGCGGGGATCTGCTGTGCGTACTCGACTGCTGCATCGGCGGTGTCGCGCCCGGCGATGCGGTCCATCAGCTCGCGGCACCACGCGCGCGTGAAGATCTCGAGTTGATCGACGGCCCGCGGCGAGAACGACGGCAGGATCGTGCGGCGCGAGTACGTGTGCAGCGGCGGGTCCACGGCGATCGGTGCGGCGATGGTGATCGGTTCTGCGTCGGGGTCGAGCGGCGGCACCACTGTGATCGACTTCGAGGAGAAGTGCTCGATGTCGCGGGCGATGGTGGTGACGTGCTCGTACGTGGTGGGCAGCCACGAACCACCGAGAACGTCGGTGTGGGCGATGGGGCACTTCTCGCGCAGTTCGTCCCAGATGGTGAACGGGTCGGCGATGTAGTCCGGGTGGAAGACGTCGTATTCGGTCGACCAGTCGAGCATGTCTGCCATTGCAATCCCCCTTGCGATGAGACACTTGGTGTTGTCTTGTCTCACTATACCCTCTGGTGACGCGCGGCACATCAGCCAGAAATAGGGTTCGCACCATGTCCACCGTTCAACAGACCGCAGACCCGTCCGACCTGGGGTTCGACCCCGCCCGCCTCGCCCGCATCGACAGCCACTTCAAGAAGTTCGTCGACGACGGTCGCCTGCCCGGCTGGTCGCTGGCCGTCGCCCGCGACGGCGAGATCGCCCACGTCGCCCATTACGGGTTCGCCGACATCGAGTCGAAGAAGCCGCTCGGCGAGGACGCCATCTTCCGCATCGCCTCCATGACCAAGCCGATCTGTGCGGTCGCCGCGATGATCCTGTGGGAGGAGGGTCTGTTCGAGCTGAAGGACCACGTGTACCGCTTCATCCCGTCCTTCCGCGACCAGAAGGTGTTCCGCTCCGGGTCCACCACCAACCCGCGCTTCGACCACATCAACGAACCGATGGAGATGTGGCACCTGTTCTCCCACACCGCCGGTCTGACATACGGCTTCATGCACGCCCACCCGGTGGACACGATGTACCGCAACGCCGGTTTCGAGTGGGGTATGCCCGACAAGGACCTCGCCGGCATCTGCGACGACCTCGCCGCACTCCCCCTGTTGTTCCAGCCGGGCGCCGAGTGGAACTACTCGATGGCGATCGACGTGATCGGCCGCGTCGTCGAGGTTCTCTCCGGGATGAAGCTCGGCGAATTCATGAAGAAGCGCATCTTCGACCCGCTCGGCATGACCGACACCGCGTTCCACTGCCCGGAGGAGAAGGCCGACCGTCTCGCCTCTGCGTACGCACTCAACCCGGCGGACCGCAAGGCGATGCGCATGCCGTCACCGCCGTTGAGCTCGTTCCAGGACCCGAAGGCCCACATGGGCGGTGGCGGTCTCGTGTCCACCATGTCCGATTACATGAAGTTCGCGATGATGCTGCGCAACGGCGGCGAACTAAACGGCACGCGCATCCTGTCACCGCGCACGGTGCAGTACATGGCGTCGAACCACCTGCCCGGCGGGGCGGATCTCTCCGAGTACGGACGACCGCTGTTCGCCGAGACCGCGATGGACGGCGTGGGGTTCGGCCTCAGCATGAGCGTCACCATCGACCCGGCGAAGGCAAAGGTGCCCGGCAGCGTGGGTGACTACGGATGGGGCGGTGCCTACAGCACCATCTTCACCGTCGATCCCGTCGAGGACCTCGTCTACATGTTCTTCACGCAGCTGCTGCCGTCGTCTGCGCACCCGATCAGGCCGCAGTTCAAGCAGATGGTGTTTCAGGCGCTCGTCGACTGAGGCGGGTGGTGTGCGCCACCGTGTGAGGTGCCGTCCTGCTTCGCGCGGCGCAACTGCGCGCCGACCGCCAGGAACATCGCCGCACCCACCACGATTGTGGTGATGCCGCGGGTGAACTCGCTCGGCAGCCAGTCGCTCGTTGCCATGGCGACGCCGATGGTCACCGCAAGAGCACCTGCGCCGAGTGCCTCGAGCTGCAGGTTCATCGAACCGAGGCCGAACAATCCCGCACCGACGATGATCGGGATGACCTTCCCAGGTCCTCCCAGTTCCGCACCGAGAACGAACGCACCCATCAACAGGAAGTAGCAACCGGCCGCACGCTGGATGAATGCGGTCCCGACCCGCCGCTGGCCGAGCATCCACAGAGCGGCGCCGCTCGCGAGCGCGACCGAACCCATCATCCGAGTGCTGTCCGTCAGGAGGGCACCGGTCGAGAAGGCGAGCATCGGCACACCGACCGACAGTGCAATGGACCCGACGAACACCGAGATTGTCGACCGCCAGTACCCCCATGCGATCACCGGGGTGGCGATGATCATGACGATGACCTCGGGTTTCACGTCCGCGAGATCGAGGAACATGCCCGACCCGGCACCGAGCAGCACCATGGCGCCGCCCTCCACCACTTCCGCGAGACGTTCGAGGACGTCGTTCCTCTTCGGCATCTTCCACGCAGTGGCACCGAGGACGGCCCCTGCGAAAAGGAGCGCCGCACCGATTGACTGCTGCGATGCGTCGCGGAACGCGACTGCGATCACGCGGATGACACCGCTGAGCATGATGACCCCGGCGAGATACGAGACGAGCTCACGCGCGGTCACCGACCATTCCGGTGCGTGACGGATCTCGTCGGCGGCCTCACGGGTCAACTGACCCGCGGACACCATCCGTTCGAGTAGTTGCTTCTGTGTCTCGCGTTGTTCCATGCACTGATTGTCACAGAAATCAACGGGTATGTGAATACCAATCCACGAACGGTTTGATTGCCGCGTCCAGCAAGGGGGCAACGAAGCGGGAATAGCTCATGGTCATGTGGTTGTCGTCGCGGTACACGAGCAGGTTGCCCACGACCACCGGGCACAGCGTCTCGGCACAGAACCACTGCCGCGTCCGCAGCACCGGCACGCCACCGGCGTCGAAGTCGTCGCGCACCTGGAGCATGTCGGCACGGAACGCGGAGTTCACCGTGACGTTGCATGCGGTCACGGACGTGATGTTCTTGCTGAGGCATGTCGGCACGTCCTGGCCGGGGAACGGCGTGTCCTCCACGAGAACCGGCGTGATGGCAAGACCGCGAAGGGCGTCCACGGTCCCCTGCAGACCGTCACGCCACGGTTTCTGCCAGATGGGGATGCGCGTCGTCGCGTCGAGCAGACGGTCGAAGGACGCGACGAAGACCACCTGGACGCCGTCCGCCTTCATCTTCTTCATCACGTTCGCGCGCCACGGGTCGCACTCCTTGTAGACCTTCCCGAGCACCTTGCTGTACACCTCGATGTCGACCGGCGGACAGCCGCGCTTCGTGTACGTGATCAGCTTCCACTTGTTCTTGATGGCGACCTTCTCGAATGCGGGGAACCACTGTGCGGCATGGGAGTCGCCGTAGAGACCGACGACCGTCGTCGAAGTCGCGTCGCCGTACACGCAGTCCTTCGGGGTGGTCGCACCGAAGCCGGCGTGACAGTCGTTGTCGTAGATGACGGGCATGTCGTTCAGCGCTCCGCCCACCGACGGCGTGAGGTTCGACGGAACGCGCGTCACGTAGAGCGCGTCACGGACCGCCTGGGGCGTCGTCCTGTCGTTGATGATCGTGGGTGCGACGCCGGGAACCGTGGTGGTCGTCTCGCCGGGGAGAGTGGACACGGGAACCCCGGCGACGGTCGTTGTGGTCCCCGTCGTCAGCGTGGGCGTCGTCGCCGCGGGACCTGTCCCGAGTGACGGCGGGTTGTTGCGCACGAACAGACCCGCACCCGCAACAACGAGCAGGAAGGCACCGCCCATTGCGAACGCGCGCGGACCGACAATCGACTTCTCGCGCCTGATGGGGTTCTCCACGAACCTGTAGGACAGTTCCGCCAGTGCGAGTGACATCACCACGCACACGATCCCCTCGATGACTGTCAGGTCACGACCAATCGCCGCCGCACCGATGACGAGGATCGGCCAGTGCCAGAGGTACGCCGAGTACGAGCGTGAGCCCGCCCACTGGAACGGGGAAAGTCTCAGCAGTGCATCGGGTGCCCAGTTGGTTGTGTCACCGCCGCGCAGCACGAGAGCGGTCCCGAGAACCGGCACGAGTGCCCACGGCCCCGGGAATCTCGTCATCCCGTCGAACACGAAGCCTGATGCCACGACGGCCGCGAGACCGCCCCACGCGAACAACGACTCGATCCTCCGCACGAGGTCTCCCCCGAAGGTCGGGGCGGCGGCGAGCAGCGCGCCGACGGCGAGCTCGAACGCGCGTGCGTGCGGTCGGTAGAACGCCCACACCTGGTTCTCGTTCATCAACGACATGCAGGTGACGAACGAGCCCACGGCGACGACGATCGACACCAAGCCGACGCGCAGTCGCAGCATGGCGTCACGTGCACGCGCCACACCGAGGCACGCGACAACCGTCAGTGCCGGCCACACGACGTAGAACTGCTCCTCCACCGCCAGCGACCAGAAGTGCTGCAGCGGGGACGGCGGCAGTGCCGACTGCAGGTAGTCCGCACCGCGGTGGGCGAACACGAAGTTCGAGGCGAACCCGGCCGACGCCAGGACGTCCGTGGCAAGTCCCCTCATGCGGAGCGGCTCGAGCCACACCCATGAGGCCGCGAGGGTGACGACGGCGACGATGCTCGACATCGGCAGGATCCGCCTGATCCGGCGCGAATAGAAGCCGGTGAGCGAGATCCTGCCCGACTCGGTGCGCTCGTTCAGCATCAATGAGGTGATGAGGAAGCCCGACAGGACGAAGAACACGTCGACTCCGACATAGCCACCGTTCAGACCGGGCACCCCGGCGTGGAACAGGAGGACGAGAAGGACCGCGATCGCACGGAGGCCCTCGATGTCGGTTCGCCTCTGCACCCGAAAAGTATGGCCTGCACGGGGAAAGCACGGGAGGACACGGTTCGCACGGCATGCATTTGGATGCCCCTTTGACGTGATGGTCTAAGGTTCTCTGAGCACATTCACGACAAAGGGGACCCCATGTCACGCAAGCCACGTATCGCCGCAGCAGTTGCTGCGCTCGCCATCGCACTGAGCGCCTGCGGCGGAAGCAGCAGCGACAGCTCCGCAACATCCGACACTGCCACGAGCGGCTCCACGCCGATCGAGTCGGCACAGCCCACCTTCCAGCCCATCTCGGCCGGCAAGTTGACCGTCTGCTCCGACGTGCCCTACCCGCCCTTCGAGTTCCAGGACGACGCGGGCAAGTGGACCGGTTTCGACATCGACGTGATCTCGGCAGTGGCGCAGCGCTACGGCCTCGCCGTCGAGGTCTCGAAGCAGCCGTTCGACTCCATCCTCGTGGCTGTCGGCGCCGGCACCTGCGACGTCGTCGCATCAGCCGTCACCATCACCGACGAGCGCAAGAAGAACGTGCTGTTCAGCGATCCGTACTTCGACGCCGACCAGTCGCTCCTCGTTCGCACCGAGGACGCAGAGACCTACGTCGACCTCGCCTCGCTCGCCGGCAAGACCATCGCCGTCCAGACGGGCACGACCGGTGAGTCGTACGCCAAGAAGAACGCCGGCGACGCGAAGATCCAGTCGTTCGACGACCCGGCCGCCATGTTCCTGGCCCTCGAGTCCAAGCAGGTGGACGCGGTGCTCCAGGACCTCCCGGTCAACGTCGACCGCGCCAACAAGCAGGACGCGAAGACCAAGGTGACTGCGACCTTCCCGACGGGCGAGCAGTACGGCTTCGCCATCGCGAAGACGAACGACGCTCTCCAGACCGACATCAACGAGGCGCTGAACATCTTCCGTTCGAGTGGCACGTACGACGAGATCTACAAGAAGTACTTCGGCGCAGTGAACGGCTGATCGCCGTCCACTGACTCGCCAACGAAGGGCCATGGCACTCACCAAGCGTCAGCGGGCTCGCGTGCTGCGTTACGGCATCTACGCGTTCTCCGTCCTGGTGCTGGTGGCCGTGGCCCTTTTCGTCGACTGGGGCAAGCTCGGCAGCGCGATGTTCCAGTGGAAGCTGGTCACCCGCCAGTTCCCGAACATCCTCACGACAGCTGCCAAGAACACCGTGATCTTCACGATCTGCGGGTTCTCAGGGGGCCTCATTCTCGGGCTCATCATGGCGCTGATGCGCCTGTCATCGGTCAAGCCGTACAGGTGGTTCGCCGCGACCTACATCGAGATCTTCCGCGGCATCCCGCTGGTGGTCACGTTGTTGATCCTCGGCTTCGGTCTGCCCATCGCGTTCCAGTGGCGCTGGCCGAACCCGTACCTCCAGGGTGCCGTGCCGCTCGCGCTCGTGTCCGCCGCCTACATGGCAGAGACGATCCGCGCCGGCATCGAGGCGGTCCCACGGGGACAGATGGAGGCGTCACGGTCGCTCGGCATGAGCTACCCGCGCGCGATGGCCACCATCATCATCCCGCAGGCCATCCGCGTGATCATCCCGCCGCTGACGAACGAACTCGTCCTCCTCATCAAGGACACATCGCTCGTGTCGGTGCTGGGTGTCACCGACCGCACGATCGACCTGGCGCGTTTCGGCCGTGAGGGCGTGAACACCACGGCCAACGCGACACCGTTGATCGTGGCCGGGCTCGTGTACCTCGCGATGACACTGCCGCTCACGCAGTTGGTCGCCTGGATGGAACGGCGCACGAAGGCGGCAAGCCGGTGAGCAACGTCGTCAGCATCAGCAACCTGCACAAGAAGTTCGGGGACAACCATGTTCTCCGCGGCATCGACCTGGCGGTCAGCCGCGGCGAGGTGGTGTGCATCATCGGCCCGTCCGGCTCGGGCAAGAGCACCCTGCTGCGCTGCGTCAACATGCTGGAGCAGCCGAGCGACGGGACCATCGTGGTTCTCGACCAGGATCTCACCGACATCGACTGCGATATCGACCGCGCGCGCACGACCATCGGGATGGTGTTCCAGTCGTTCAACCTGTTCCCGCACATGACGGTGCTCGACAACATCTGCGTCGCACAGCGCAAGGTGCTGAAGCGCTCGAAGGAGGAGTCCGAGGCGAAGGCACGTGCGCTCCTCGCCCGCGTCGGTCTCAGCGAGAAGGAAGCCGCGTACCCGGCGCAACTCTCCGGCGGTCAGCAGCAGCGCGTCGCGATCGCCCGTGCTCTCGCCATGGACCCGAGCGTCATGCTGTTCGACGAGGCGACCAGCGCACTCGACCCCGAACTCGTCGGCGAGGTGCTGAACGTCATGCGGTCGCTCGCGGAGGAGGGCATGACCATGCTGGTCGTCACCCACGAGATGGGGTTCGCCTCGAACGTCGCATCCCGCGTGGTCTTCATGGACGGCGGGGTCATCGTGGAGCAGGGTCCGCCCTCCCAGGTGATCGGCAACCCCCGGGAAGAGCGCACCCGCCGCTTCCTCACCAGTGTCCAGGAACACTGAACACCCCGCACGTATCGTGCGCAGGTCATGAGCACCGAGAAGGACCGCATCGCCGCCATGCTCGCGCTGGCGCACCACCCGAACACCCCGCAGCACGAGGCCGAGACCGCGCTCGCGATGGCATCGAAGTTGATGCAGCGCCACGGCTACACCGAGAACGACATCGACACCGGCGAGAAGGTCGATGAGACCATCGTGGTGGAGCGCATCTACGTCAGCGGCAAGTACCGCTCCCAGCGCGAGAACCTGCTCTACGCCATCGCGCTCGTCCATTCGTGCCGTGGTTACACCACGTGGGACGGTGACGACCGTTGCATGGTGGTGTACGGCCGGCGCGACGACATCTTCGCTGTGCGCACCTTGTTCGCCGCGGCCGATCTCATGGGGGCGCGTCTGCTGCCGAAGGGCGACAGGTCGTGGCGCATCTCGTGGTGGAAGGGATTCCGTGCCGGCATCGAGGAGGCCCTCGGTGGTGCCCGCAAGGAGTACATCGCCGAGACGCCCGGTGCGGGGCTAGTCCTCGCGGACCGCGGCAAGCGCGCGGAGAAGGAACTGCGCACCCACGGGCCGCCGTTGCGCCGCAGCTATTCCTATGTCGATTCCTCCGCTGGTTCGTACTCCAGCGGACAGGCCGCGGGGCGTTCGTTCGGCGCGTCGGGTCGCTCGTTCGGGTCGGGAGTGCGCGGGGAGCTCAAGTGACCCACATCAGCGAACTGATCGCCGAGGCGCGCAACGGCGCGCGTCATTTCGCCCGCTGCTCCACGGAACAGGCGCTCGTCTACTCCTGCGAGCGCGTCGCATCCCGGCACGTCCCGCTGCGCGAACTGACGAAGCGCGACGTCGAGTCGATCGTGGAGGACATCTGCATGGTCGAGGACATCGACATCCCGTTCATCCAGTTCGGCCGGCGCACCGGCCGCTGCACCGCATGGGCGGACCGCACCACGCACACGATCGGATTCATGCGACGCAACCCCACCCTCGACGACGTCATCCACGAGATCTCCCATCTCGTGTCCCGCGGGGACGGCCACGACGACCTCTTCCGCTCTACCCTCGTGCGGCTCGGCCGGCGCCATGCCGGCGTCGAGTGGGCGTCCCTGTTGCACCACCTCTTCGTGGGCGTCGGTCTCGACCAGTCGGACTGGTGACCGGTTTGACGGCTCGTCGCGGCGGCGACAGACTGCCGCAATGAGCGAGTCCTTCTACGACGTCATCTCCACCACGCGGTCCATCCGCCGCATCAAGCCGGACCCCGTTCCCGCCGACGTGCTCGACCGCGTGCTCCAGGCCGCGGTGTGGGCGCCGAGCGGCGGCAACCGCCAGCCGTGGCGGATGATCGTGGTGCAGGACAACGACACGAAGAGGAAGCTCGGCGAGATCTACGCGCGCGAGTGGGCAACGTACGTCGACTTCAACATGGCGAACGTGACGAGCGCGCCGCAGCAGGTGCAGGACCGCGTGGCCGCGGGGCTCGCCGTCGGCACCGCACTCGCCGAGAAACTGCACGAGGTCCCCGTCGTCGTGATGTTCGTTCACGACTCGCGGCTCATCTACGTCACGGACGACAAGCTGAACCGCACGTCAGTGGTGGGCGGTGCTTCGCTCTACCCGGCGGTGCAGA
>JBEGQK010000155.1:0-5092 GCA_041180985.1 Actinomycetota bacterium | reverse complement strand
TCGTGAACATCCTCCCCGGACGTGACGGACTCGTGCACATCAGCAAGCTCGGCAAGGGCAAGCGCATCAACAACGTCGAGGACGTTCTTGAGCTCGGCCAGGAGATCGAGGTGCGCGTCGATGACATCGACGACAAGGGCAAGGTCAGCCTGACCCCGGTCGGCGAGGGCTACGACGGCATCGACTTCAGCCAGGCAGACGATGGTGGCGAGCGCCGCGAGCGCCGTGACCGTGACGACCGTGGTGGTCGTGGCGGGGACCGCAACCGTGGTGGACGTGACCGTGACGACCGTGGTGGTCGCGGCGGCGACCGTGACCGTGGCGAGCGCCGCGAGCGCAGCAACGACTCCGGTGACGTCGTCGAGGTGTCCTTCGAGGACCAGTTCGACAGCGAGATCGCGAACGAACTCGGCGACCTCGGCCCGGGTGGCCGCGCCGGCGGCAACGACCGCGACGACCGTGGTGGTCGAGGCGGCGACCGCAATCGTCGCCGTCGCTAAATAGCCAAACGGCTACGGTGACCCCCATGATTCGCGTGGGAGTTGTCGGAGCAGCCGGACGAATGGGCGCCACCGTGTGCGACGCAGTCGCCGCGGCGGACGGCCTGGAACTTGTCGCCGCCATCGACGTCGTCGGTGGCGGCGGTTCCGTTCACGGGCTCACCATCCAGAAGGAACTGAAGGCACTCGCGGATGCGAAGGCCGAAGTGGTCGTCGACTTCACCGTGGCGGCCGCCGCGCGACAGACACTTCCGTGGCTCGCGCTCCACGGCATGCACGCGGTCGTCGGTACCACCGGCTTCTCGGACGACGACATCGCATCGTTCGTCTCCGCCTTCACGGGCAGCAACTGCCTGATCGCGGCGAACTTCGCGATCGGTGCCGTGCTCATGATGAAGTTCGCCGAGCAGGCCGCACCGTACTTCGAGACCGCCGAGATCATCGAGTTCCACCACAATGCGAAAGCGGATGCACCGAGCGGGACCGCCATGGCCACGGCACAGCGCATGGCCGCGGCGTCCGATGAATGGGCCGCCGACCCCACGAAGCACGAGGTCGTGCCGGGCGCGCGCGGTGGCGTCGGTCCCGGCGGCATCCACGTGCACGGTGTGCGCATGGTCGGCATGACCGCGTCACAGGAAGTGATCCTGGGGACATCCGGGCAGACCCTCGTCATCAGGCACGACTCGAACGACCGCGTGTCCTTCATGCCCGGCGTGGTGCTGGCGTGCCGTCACGTTGCCGGTCTTCCGCAGCGCATGACGATGGGTATCGACTCGCTCCTGTGAACGCAAAGAGCCCGCCCCTTGCGGGACGGGCTCTCCTGAGAAGAAAGTTCGGTCAGCGCAGTGCTGCGATGGCCGCGTCGTAGTCCGGTTCCTGGCCGATCTCGGGGACCAGCTCGGTGTGCAGGACGTTTCCGTTCTCGTCGGAGACCACCACGGCGCGCGCGAGCAGGCCGCCGAAGGCACCCTCGTTCATGCCCACGCCGAAGGCCTGGCCGAAGTTCGTGCGGAACGACGACGCGGTCTGGACATTGCTGAGTCCCTCTGCACCGCAGAAGCGACCCTGTGCGAAGGGAAGGTCGGCGGACACGCACACGACCACGGTGTTGTCGAGCGAGGACGCGAGTTCGTTGAACTTGCGCACGCTGTTCGCGCACACCGGCGTGTCGACGCTGGGGAAGATGTTGAACACCACTCGCTTGCCGGCGAACGCCGAGTTGTCGAAGTCGGCGAGGTTGCCGCCGGTCAGCTGGTAGGCGGGGAGAGCCTTGCCGGGGACCGGGAGCTCACCCACGGTGTTGACGGGGTTGCCGCCGAATGCTGTCTGTGCCATGTCTGTTACTCCTGGTTGTCGTTGTGTTCGTGGGTGTGTGTCGGTTCGGTCGCCGAGATCGGTGACCGCCGGCGCGCGGACTGGAAGATTGTCACACCGAAGAGCGCCCCGACGACCCACCACTGGTAGCGGTTGATCCACCCGACGACGCTCTGGATCTGGTCCTCCACTTGCTTGCCACCGAACCACAACACGGTCAGTCGTGCGGCTATTCCCGTGATGACCGTCGCGAGGAAGCGGCGCGGGGTCATCGCCAGGTGGCCGACGAGCAGGCACACCACGTTCGAACCGGGCATGAGGAAGAGTGCGACCCAGCCGAACCGGCTGGTGAACCGTTCGGTCCAGCGGTAGATGGCCGGCATCTCGCCGATCTGTGACTCCGTCCAGTCAAGCGCCTTGTGGCCGTACCAGCGGCCGACCAGGTACAGCGCGCACGCAGCGGCGAGCAGGCGCAGGAACCCGACCACGAAGAACGTGGGTGCATCGACGTACGGGATGGACGCGAAGAGGTTGCGGTTGCGCGAACTGAGGACCAGCACGAGCAGCGGGTGTTCGTCGACGAGGGCGGGGCCGATGTTCGTGCCGATGGTGCCGATCACGAAGAGGAACGTGGTGAAGACGACTACGGCGCGGCGCACGGGGTGGAACCGTACCGTCGCGCCCACCCTTTCGGCGTTCGGCACCCGTGTTGCTACGGTTTTCGGTGACGGGGCCGGCCCGTCCGGAGAATGTGGGGGACACCATGAAGGGCTTGATGCAGCCGACCCAGTTGACCATCAACTACCTGTTCGACCGAGCGGAGAAGTACCACCGCGAGAAGACGATCACCACCGCGACCGCGACGGGCATCGACACCGTGACCTACGGCGAGTGGGCAGACCGCACGAGGCGCATCGCCACTGCACTCGACACCCTCGGGATCTCCGCGCACGGACGCGTCGCCACGTTCGCATGGAACACCCAGCGCCACCTGGAGCTGTACTTCGCGGCGCCCTGCAGCGGCCGCGTGCTGCACACCCTGAACATCCGCCTCTTCCCGGAGCAGTTGACCTACATCGTGAACCACGCGGAGGACGAGATCATCTTCATTGACACCTCGATCTATGCACTGATCGAGCCGTTGCTGCCCACGTTCACCACGGTGAAGCATCTCGTGTTCATGAACGACGGCAAGGGAGAGGCGCCGGCATCGGTCCCCGGCTTCCAGGTGCACGACTATGAGCAGCTCGTCGCCCAGTCGGCGCCGAAGCAGTGGCCGGTGATTGACGACGAGAACCGTGCGGCCAGCATGTGCTACACCTCCGGCACCACCGGCAACCCCAAGGGTGTCGTCTATTCGCACCGCAGCACGTACCTGCACACGATGGGGACGATGCTCACCGATTCCATCGGAGTGGGCGAGTCCGACGTCATCCTGCCGGTCGTTCCGATGTTCCACGCCAACTCGTGGGGTCTCGCACACGCGGGTGTCGCCTCGGGTGCCGACCTCGTCATGCCCGGTCCCGACCTCAGCGGACCTGCCGTCGCGAAACTCATCGTCGAGCAGAAGGTCACGGTCGCAGCGGGCGTGCCCACAATCTGGATGGCGGTGCTGCCGGAACTGAAGGGCAAGGACACGTCGTCCCTGCGGTGCATCCCGTGCGGTGGTTCGGCCGTGCCGAAGGCGCTGAGCGAGGCGTACCGCGAGCAGACTGGCCTGCCGATCCTGCAGGCATGGGGAATGACCGAGACCAGCCCGATCGCCGCTGTGTGCACCATGTCGCGCGCCGACCGCCGGCTCCCGCAGGAGCAGCAGGCGGAACTCCGCACGACCGTCGGCCTCATCGCGTTCGGTGTGGAGATGCGCGTCGTGGAGCCCGGCACCACGACGCCCCTCCCGTGGGACGGCGAGTCGAGCGGCGAACTCCAAGTGGCCGGTGCGTGGATCGCGGCCGACTACTACGACGACCCGCGCTCGCGCGAGAGCTTCACCAACGACGGATGGTTGCGCACCGGCGACGTCGCGGTGGTGGACGCGAAGGGACGCATCCGTCTGGTGGACCGCACGAAGGACCTCATCAAGTCCGGCGGCGAGTGGATCTCGTCGGTGGACGTGGAGAACGAGCTCATGTCGCACCCGAAGATCGCAGAAGCCGCCGTCATCGGGGTTCCGCACCCGAAGTGGTCGGAGAGGCCGCTCGCGTGCGTGGTGGTGAAGCCGGGCGAGACCCTCACGAAGGAAGAGGTCATCGAGCACCTGGTGCCGCGCCTCGCCAAGTGGCAGCTGCCCGATGATGTGGTGTTCATCCCCGAGGTGCCGAAGACATCGGTGGGCAAGTTCTCGAAGAAGACGCTGCGCGAGCAGTTCGCCGAGCACATCCTTCCCGACGCCTGATTTTCTTCCCGGGTTCTTACCCGGGTTCCGTATGGTGACACCGGAGAGGGGTTGCCATGTGCGGTCCGGGAAGTGATCACGGGAGCGGTGCGGGACACCATGAGCACGGGCACATCATCGTGCCCGAGGAGTTCCTGACCAGACGGCGGTTCGTGCGTGCCGGCGCGCTCGGCGTCGGGGCGGTTCTCCTCGCGGCGTGCGGCCGCCGGACGGACCCGCTCGAGCAGTCACTGTCGACGGACACGTCGCTGTCCCCATCGACGACGGGCGCACCGACCACCATGACGGTCCCGGCGACAACGCCCGCACCCGCGGTGAGCACGACGGTCGCCCCGACGACGACGCTCGCCGGGTTCGACGAGTTCGCTTCGACGGTGTCGGTGATGCGCGAGGGCAACTGGTGGCTGGTGGAGAGCAACGGTCTGCCGGCCCACAACATGATGGTGGGCATCACCAGTTGGCAGCAGCAGGTCCCGACGCCGCAGCCGTACACGGGATCGAACGCGTGGCGCATCCCTGCACAACCGGTCGTGTCGTCCTCGCCCGTGTCGGCGAAGACCGCGCTGTACCGCGGGGCCATCGCGCTGGCGGCGAACGGCGTTCCCATCTTCAACGCGCTGAACAACCGCGGCGACGATGCGTTCCTGTTCGGCGAGCTCGACAAGTGGGGCGGTAACGCCGGTCGTGCCGACGATTACCACTACCACATCGCCCCGTTGCACCTCGTCGAGAAGGTCGGCCGCGACAAGCCCATCGCATTCGCTCTCGACGGTTTTCCCATCTACGGCGAGACGGAACCGGACGGCTCGAAGGTGAAGTCGCTCGACGAGTTCAACGGCCACTACGACTCGAGCGGCGCTTACCACTACCACGGCACCCG
>JBEGQK010000154.1:0-3555 GCA_041180985.1 Actinomycetota bacterium | reverse complement strand
TCGTCCCCCATGGCGACGACTCCGTGCATCCGTTGCGGCTCGGACGCCATCTCGGACAGGTCGAGATCCTTGTTGCGGCCGCCTGCGATCAGGACGAGCCGGTCGAAGGCCCTGATGGCCGTGAGTGCGGCATGCGGACTCGTCGCCTTCGAGTCGTCGTACCACTGTGACCCGCCGAAGGTTCCGACGAGCTCGATCCGGTGGTGCGCGGGCTCGAAGGATGCGAGCGCCTCCGCGATCGACGCGACGGGAACCAGGCCCGATTCCAGCACCAGTGCGGCTGCCGCCAGCGAGTTCGTGATGTCGTGCGGCATCGAGCGCCACATGGCCCCGACCGGGCACAACGAACCGCCCGGACCGACGAGACGGCCGCCGTCCACCCGGTACTCACCGTGCTCCAGCCCGAAGGTCACCACGCGCGCTCCGCTCCGTCCGGCTGCCTCAACGATCGACGGATCGGCGAACGGCGCCACGGCGACGTCGGTCGGGCGGGTGTGCGCCCAGATCCGCTCCTTCGCGGCGCGGTAGTGACCGAGGGAGGGATGCCAGTCGAGGTGGTCGGGTGCGAAGTTCAGCCACACCGCCGCGTGGCACCGGAACGACTCCGTGTACTGCAGACGGAAACTCGAGCATTCGACCACGAACACGTCGATGTCGTCGTCGTCCACCGCCGCCATGAACGGGATGTCGGTGTTCCCCACTTCCTCCGCACGCAGACCCGCAGAACGCAGCAGGTGTGCAGCGATCATCGTGGTGGTCGTCTTCCCGTCCGTGCCCGTGACCCCGAGAACCGGCCGGCCGCCGTGCGCGCGGGCCTGTTCCCATTCGTGCGCGACGTCGATCTCCGAACGCACGGGAACACCGGCCGAGACAGCGGCAACGATCACCGGACTGTGCGGTGGGACACCGGGGGCCGGCACGAGCAGGTCGACCCCCGCAAGAAAGCCCGCGATCCCCTCGGCGGTGGACACGTCGTGGACCGGGGCGCCGATCCCGGCGGCGAAACGTGCGTGCTCGTCGGTGGGAGCGTCGTCAGCGACGCGCACGTCGTACCCGCGCCGGGTGAACGCCTCCGCGACGGCCCGTCCGGTGATCGCAAGGCCGTGCACCGCAGCAACTGCCATCAACGACCGCCCGTGAAGTTGTCCGCAATCGAGGTGAAGTCGGCAATGAAGATGCCGACGGCGGCGGCCACGCACAGGCCGGAGATGATCCAGAACCTGATGATCACCGTGGTCTCGGGCCAGCCGACCAACTCGAAGTGGTGGTGGATCGGGGACATGCGGAACAGACGACGCTTGCGTCCCGACGCCTTGAACACGCCCATCTGGATGGCGACGGAACCCGCCTCCATCACGTTCAGCGCGCAGATCAACGGGAGCAACAGGTGCGTGTTCGTGGTGACCGCGAGGAGACCGAGCGCGCCGCCGAGACCGAGCGCCCCCACGTCGCCCATGAAGATCCGTGCAGGGGCCGCGTTCCACCACAGGAACCCTCCGCACCCGCCGGCCATGGCGGCGGAGAAGACGGCGAGGTCGAGCGGATTGACGAGGTGGTAGACGTCCGGGTTCCTGAATGCCCAGTACGCGATCACCGTGAACGCGAGGAAGCCGAACAGGGCGGATCCCGCGGCGAGTCCGTCGAGCCCGTCCGTCACGTTCACTGCGTTCGTGGTGGACCACACCATCAACGCCGTCCAGACGACCCACAACGCAGGTGCGAGCTTCCAACCGGGCAGGTCGAACCTCGTGAACGACAGGTTCTCGCTGACGCCCGTGCCGACGAGGAGCCATGTCATCAGCAGGAGCACCAGGCCGAACGTGATGTAGCCCTTCTTCTTCCAGAGGATCCCCCTGTTGTGCGACTTACGCACCTTGAGGAAGTCGTCGAGAAAACCCATGAACGCGAGCACCAGGACGCCGGCCCACATGATCATCGCCTGGTCGGAGAAGGCGATGCCCCCGCGCAGGTGGGCCGCCGACCACCCGATGAACGCCGACACGAGGATCGCAATCCCGCCCATCGTCGCTGTGCCCTGCTTCTTCATGTGGTGCACCGGGCCGTGGTCCTCGGAACCGAGGATCGGCTGGCCCTTCCCGAGATTGGCGAAGAACGAGATCAGCCAACGGGTCCCGAAGAGGGAGAGGAGCATCGAGACGGCGCCGCCGATGAGAACCGCAATCACCGTGAACCACTCCTTCTGGCCACCGCGTTGCGCGCGACCTCCACGTCGGAGAACGCGAGGAACTCTCCCGCGACCTCCTGGTAGGGCTCGTGGCCCTTGCCTGCAATGACCACTATGTCAGCACTTCCGGCGCCGGAAATGGCGGACTCGATCGCGATGGCCCTGTCCACGATGCTGACGACCTCGCAACCGCTGCCGGTCATCCCCGTCAGCACCTCGTTGATGATCGACTCCGGGTCCTCGAACCGCGGGTTGTCGGAGGTGACGAACGCCGTGTCCGCGAGTTCGTGGACGACGCTCCCCATGTCGGCGCGCTTGCCCTGGTCACGTCCGCCGCCGCACCCGAACACGACGATGAGGCGGCCCTTCGCGAGGGCACGCACCGAAGAGAGAACCGTGCGAAGTGCCTCCGGCGTGTGCGCGTAGTCGACGATCACCGAATAGTCGGCACCGGTCGGCACGACCTCGAGACGTCCCTCCACGGGACGGATGGAACCGGCGGCGCGGGCCACGTCGTCCACCGGGCAACCGAGTGCGACCGCGACCTCGAGTGCGAGAAGCGAGTTGAGAACGGCGAACGAGCCACCGGCGTTGACGGCCAGTTGGTGACCGCGCCACAGGTACGAGACGTCCTCCACCCCGACCCGCACCTTCGCAAGGGCCGCCGCCGAGCAGCGCACCACGGGGATCGACACCGACGCCGCGAGCGAGCTCCCCCGTTCGTCATCGACGTTGATCACCGCCGCGCGGGCCCTGGCGGGATCGAACAACATGCTCTTCGCCGCGAAGTACTCCTCCATGGAGCCGTGGAAGTCCAGGTGGTCCCTCGACAGGTTCGAGAATGCCGCAACGTCGAAGACAATGCCGTTGACGCGTCCCATGACGAGCGCATGCGACGACACCTCCATCACGACATGCGTCGCGCCGGATTCGACCGCATCGACGAGCTGTCCCTGGAGGTCGATTGCCTCGGGCGTGGTTCGTGCACCGGTCAGAGTGCCGATCGTGACGGTGCGGTGACCGAGAGCATCGAGCACCGATCCGACGAACGAAACCGTCGACGTCTTGCCGTTCGTGCCCGTGATCCCCACCATGGACAGGCGTGAGCACGGGTTCCCGAGGGCGCTCGCCGCCATGACACCAACCACTGCGCGGACGTCGGGCACGACGACCTGCACGATCTCATCCGGAAGGTCCAGCCGATGGTCCACCACGAGCGCCACGGCGCCCCGCGCGACCGCATCCACCGCGGCGTCGTGCCCGTCGAAGTTCGCGCCCCTGATGCAGAAGAAGACGTCGCCGGCGGCAATCGTGCGCGAGTCATCGGAGACACCCGAGACGTTCACGTCCGGGGCGACAGCCGCCCCGAC
>JBEGQK010000153.1:0-5069 GCA_041180985.1 Actinomycetota bacterium | reverse complement strand
CGCGGCAGGAACTCCACTCGACGCGGCATGAGCCGCGACATCTCCTCGACCTTCTTCGGGTTGGCGCTGGCGCAGACGATGCGCATGCGGTCAGCGGCCGATCGGGCGCGGGTCCGGTGGCGTCGCGATGAGACCCGACTGCAGGTCGAAGATGCGGTCGAGTCCGCTGTGCGCGAGCTCGAGCAGCGAATCAAGGTCGCCGCGCGAGAACGCGAGGCCTTCCGCCGTTCCCTGCACCTCCACGAACTTCGCCTCACCGCCGTTCACCGGGCGCAGCATCACCACGTTCATGTCGACCTCGGCGGTGGAGTCCTCGACGTAGGGCAGGTCGAGGATCGGTGTCCCGTTGTGGATGCCGACCGAGATCGCGCCGCAGTGCGAGTGCAACGGGTGCTGCCTGATCGCTCCGTTCTGCACGAGTCGCGTCAGCGCGTCGTGCAGCGCGAGGTAACCGCCGCAGATGCTTGCTGTGCGTGTGCCGCCGTCGGCCTGCAGAACGTCGCAGTCCACCTGCACCTGTCGTTCACCGAGCAGCGACATGTCGCAGGCAGCGCGCAGCGAGCGTCCGATGAGCCGCTGGATCTCCACGGTGCGGCCGCTCTGTTTCCCCTTGGCGGCCTCGCGGTCGACGCGCTCGGGCGACGAGCCGGGCAGCATCGAGTACTCGGCGGTGACCCACCCCTTGCCCGAACCCTTCATCCAGCGCGGAACGTCCTCGTCGATCGAAGCGGTGCACAGCACGCGGGTGCGACCGAAGCTGACGAGCACGGAGCCCGCCGACATCTCGGTGAAGTCACGTTGGAAGGAAATGGGGCGGAGTTGGTCGGGGGTGCGGCCGTCGGGTCTGCTCATGACCAATTGTCTAGTTGGTCGACCAGCGTCCCGCCTGCATCAGTTCGGGGCCCAACAACCTGCGGCCGAGTTCGGCGAACCATTCGACGTCGCCGGACGACAGGAAGGTGTGGGCGCCACGACGCGCCGGGTGCGACCCCATCTTCTCCTCGCGCATCAGCTGCGCCAGCGCGAACGCCGTTTCGTCGGCGCTGCTGACGAGGACGACACCGGGGCCCATCACGTCACCGATCACTCGGGAGAGGTACGGGTAGTGCGTGCAGCCGAGGAGCAGCGAATCAACGCCGGCATTCACCACGGGAGCCAGCAGACGCTCGGCGAGCAGCACCACCTCATCGCCTGTCGTCTGACCGCGCTCGACGAACTCGACGAATCCCGGGCATGCGCACGCGGTGAGGTCGAGACCCGCATCGACCGACTCCAGGGCCCGCTGGTACGCACCGGAGGCGATGGTGCCTACCGTCCCGATGACGCCCACCTTCCCGCTTCGCGTGGCGAGAGACAGAGCACGGGCACCCGGTTCCACCACGCTGATGACCGGGACGGGAAGTTCCGCGCGGAGCTGCTCGAATGCTGCCGCCGCCGCGGTGTTGCATGCCACCACGATCACCTTCGCGTTGTGCTCACGCACCAGGCTCCACGCGATCTCGCGGGCGAACTCGCGCACCTCGTCCATCGGCCTCGGGCCGTACGGGTAGCGACCGGTGTCGCCGATGTAGACGAGGTCCTCGTTCGGCAGCAGGTCGATCACCGCGCGCGCCACGGTGAGTCCGCCGAAACCGGAATCGAACATCCCGATGGGCTGCGGATCGGTCGCGGACATTCCCCAAGGCTAGGCGTAGTGTCGGTTCCCGTGCTGACCGCGACCCTTCTCGCCCTTGCTGCGGCGGTGCTGCACGCCGGCTGGAACCTGTGGGTGAAACAGAGCGGTGACAGATGGATCGCTCTCTGGGGACAGATGACGATGGCCGGCATCGGCGGCACCATCATCACGGCGATCGTCGGTCTGCCGCCCCACTTCGTGTGGTGGCTCGCCGTCGCGAGCGGGTTGATCCACCTCTACTACATCGTTGCCCTCGCACGTTCGTACGACCTCGCCGACTTCTCCGTGACGTACCCCATCGCGCGCGGCTCGGGCGCGCTGCTCGCCGCGGTCGGTGGTGTGCTGTTCCTGGACGACCACCTCTCTCCCCTGATGATCATCGGGATCCTTATCGCGATCGGGGGCATCATGCTGCTCGCGGGACACGCCGACAACGCGCACGTCCGCGCCGCGCTCGTCGTGGGGTCGTTCATCGCGTGCTACTCACTCGTCGACAGCCACGGGTCGCGGGTGAACGGTGGCCACGTGTACGCACTCCTCATCTTCACGACCAGCGGTTTCTTCGCCACTCTTCACGGCCTGATGGCGGGAAAGCGAGACGTCATGGTCGCCGCGATGAGGACGTCCTGGAGGAACTTCACCGCTGCGGGCGCGGCGAGCGCACTCACCTACTGGATGGTGATGCTCGCGGTGCGCCGCGCACCCGTGGGCTACGTCACGGCGTTGCGCGAGTCGAGCGTCGTCATCGTGGCGCTCGTCGGCACGCGCTACCTCGGCGAGGAAGGAATCAGACGACGTGTGACCGCGGCCGTGATCGTGCTCGCCGGGCTCGTGGTGATGGTGCTCGGCCGTTAGGCCATGCGCGGCTTCCCGCGGGTCAGAAGTAGATGATCTGTTCGGCGGCCTTCTCGGCCTCGTCCAGATCGGCGGTGTAGGCACCGGTGGAGAGGTACTTCCAGCCTCCGTCGCACACGATGAACACGATGGTTCCCTCTTCGATCTCGCCCGCGACCTTGATGGCGCCGGCAAGGGACGCACCGGAGGAGAGGCCGGCGAAGATGCCGCAGTCCTGCACCAGGCGACGCGTCCACTCGATGGATTCGCGCGGACGCACTACGCGCTTGCGGTCGAGCAGCTGGCGACCGTGCCAGTTGTCGAACACCGGTGGGATGTAGCCGTCGTCCAGGTTGCGCAGCCCCTCGACCCGCTCGCCGAGCGGCGGCTCGATGGCGACGACCTTGATGTCGGGGTTCTGTTCCTTCAGGTACTTGCCGACGCCCATCAACGTTCCGCTGGTGCCGAGACCCGCAACAAAGTGCGTGACCTCTGGGCAGTCGCGGAAGATCTCCGGGCCGGTGGTCTCGTAGTGCGCACGCGGGTTGGCGTCGTTGCCGTACTGGTAGAGGAAGCACCACTCGGGATGCTGCGCGGCAAGCTCCTGCGCGCGTTTCACCGCGCCGTTCGAACCCTCTTCGCCGGGGGTCAGGATGATCTCGGCACCGAACACCTCGAGCATCTGGCGGCGCTCAATGGAGACCGAGGTGGGCATGAGGATGGTGATCGGGTAGCCCTTCATCTTCGCGATGGCGGCAAGGGCGATGCCGGTGTTGCCCGACGACGGCTCCACGATGCGCTGGCCGGGCACGAGACGACCGGTGCGCTCCGCGTCCTCGATCATGGCCTTCGCGATGCGGTCCTTGACCGAACCGTAGGGGTTCTGGCTCTCGAGCTTGGCGACGATGCGCACGTTCGGGTTCGGTGACAGGTTCGACACGTCCACCATCGGCGTGTTTCCGATGAGGTCGAGTGCGGAGTTCAGCACGAAGATTGACCCACCGTTGCGGCGGACATCTGCGATTGACATGTGCGCCCCCTTCCGATGGCTCGACGACCCTTCATGCAACCCACCGGGGCCACGGGTCTATTCCCGACAAATCCTGTCGGAATTGTAACCATGGGTCGGGCCGTTGTCACCCCCTTGTTCCCCGGCGGGACAGGGTTCACGCCGGGACGATGGCTTCTTCGGTGATTCCGCCGTCGGCGATGAGGTAGCTGCGCGGTTCGGCCACCCCGCGCATGATCGTGACGATCACGTAGTGCCAGCCCGGGTCGACCGCCTGGGCAACATCGGTGGGGCTGGGGTACGCCTCCGTGTGGGTGTGGCTGTGCACGACGCCGATGACCTCGAGACCGTCGGCCTCCGCCGCGAGCTCCGCGCGGAGATGCTCCTTCGGGTCGATCGTGTAGACCTTCGCCGAGTGCGCCACGTTGGTGGTCGCCACGAAGCGGACGGTGGTGTTCGACGCGCGGTCACCGACGAGCAGACCGCAGCACTCCTCCGGGAAGCACGCGAACGCGTGCGCCGCGATCTGGTCCAGCGACTCCGCCGGGATCGTCACGCTCGGGGCATTGCTCTCGGACATCACCGTTCGAGGCTACCGCTACGCTCATTTGACCCATGGCAAAGGCACCCAACGCAGTTCTCGCGAGCAATCGCAAGGCACGCCACGACTACGCGATTCTCGACGTGGTCGAGGCGGGCATCGTGCTGCACGGAAGCGAGGTCAAGAGCCTGCGCACCGGCCAGGTGCAGATCGCCGATGCGTACGCCCGCATCATCGACGGCGAGGTGTGGCTGGACGGCGTGCACATCGCCCCGTACCAGTTCGCCGTGGGCGTCGGCGCCCACGACCCCGACCGCGCGCGCAAACTGCTGCTGCACCGTGACGAGATCAGCAGGCTCGGCGAACGCATCGCGAAGGAACGCCTCAGCCTGGTGCCCCTGTCGTTTCGCCTCGTCGACGGACGGGTGAAAGTGGAGCTCGCACTCGCCCGGGGCAAGAAGCACGAGGACAAGCGCCAGGCCATCGCCGAGCGCGACAGTCAGCGCGAGATCCAGCGCGCCCTCGGCCGTGCCCGCAAGGGCATGACCTGAGAACAACAATCGAGAACCACTCCCGACACCCCTGCCGTACACTGACCCCAACACAACCGATCACGGGGCTGACAGGTTTCGACACCAGTTTCGTTGTTCGTACGTGCGACCAGAGTTGCTCAGACTCTCAAAACGGGGCAACAACAAGAATTGCCAACCAGCAGTTCGCTCTCGCGGCCTAATCCCCGTTGAGAGACATCGTGACCAGCAATGGCGCACGGGGCCAGTTCACCGCAGCCCGGCAACAGAAGCGGAGGATGACAGCGGGAAAGACAGCTGACGTCGGGAAAGACCGGTGCCATGCCGGAAAGACGGCACGCGACTCAGGCAACTGAGTAGTCGACCCGCCGGCGGTGTTGCGTCAGCACCGAAGCGGGGATGGTCGTATCGCGGGCGCGCAATGCCTGATGGACGGGGGTTCGATTCCCCCCAGCTCCACCGTTCACCGCACCTTCCTCA
>JBEGQK010000152.1:0-4042 GCA_041180985.1 Actinomycetota bacterium | reverse complement strand
GCTCGCCGAGGTGCGGTGAATGCCCGGTCCGCGCGCAGTGCGCATGGGCAGGCGACACGACCGTCGAAGACCCTGCCCCCGCTTCTGCCGGGGCGAGCAAGCCGCAGGCGCGCTTCGAGGGTTCGGACCGCCAGGCACGCGGACGGGCGATGCGTGCGCTGAACGAGGGCGGTCGCACCCGCCAGGAACTGGTGGCGGCCATGGCCCTCTCGGATGATGCCCCTCGTGCCTTGGCCTTGATCGATGCACTCGTGAGCGAGGGACTGGTGACGGAGGAGTCGGCGCTGCTCAGGCTGCCGTGACGAAGTCGACGATCAACTTGTTCACGACCGCGGGCTGCTCGAGCTGCATGAAGTGACCGGCGTTCTCCACGATCTCGACCCTGGCCCACGGGCACATCGCGCGCGCCGACTCGGCAACCTCGGCGCCGATGCAGCCGTCGTTGCGGCCGTGCAGGTACAGGGTGGGTTGGGTCAGTGCGCCGGCACCGGCGATCTGGATGGCGTCGTAGTCGGGGTTGCGCGCGCCGGCGCCGAGTGTCGCCCTGTAGTAGCCGAGTGCAGCAGTCATGTTGGCCGGGTCGCGAAGGCAGTTCTTCACGTTCGCGATGTCCTCCGCGGCGGGGAACCCGGGTGACCAGTCCTCCCACAGCATGTCGATGAACGCCATGTCGTTCGCCGGAACCACCATGTCGGCGAGTCCGTGCTGGAAGAAGAACATGTACCAACTGCGCTTCAGCTGCGCGAGGTTCGTGACGAAGGCCATGTTCATGGCACCGCCGGGGGGAACGGCCATGCCGACCACGCGCCGCCAGCGGTCCGGCGCACTGCCGGCCGCCCCGTAGACCGAAGGGGCGCCCCAGTCGTGCCCGATGATGACCGCGTCGGACGTGCCGCCGAGCGCCTCGTGCAGGGCGTTCGCATCAGCCGACAGGGCGCCGGTCTGGAAGAACCCGTCGGTCGGCACGCTCGTGGGTGCGTACCCGCGCGTGAACGGTGCAACGGCCCGGAAGCCGGCGTCCGCGAGCGCGGGAAGGAGGTGGCGCCACGAGTGCGCACTGTCGGGGAAACCGTGGAGGCACAGGGCGAGAGGGCCCGTCCCGCACTCGAGATACGTGAAGTCGACCCCGTTCGCGTGGACGGTGGAAGTGGTGATCGGGCTGCCCATGGCAGGAACGGTAGTCGTCCACCGTGCGACAACCGTCACCCCGACTGGCTGTTTACCGATCGGGGAACGGTGCGTAGCGTGACGCGTGTGGGGGACACACCGTTCAAAGTGACGTTTCACGGCGTGCGCGGCTCGACGCCGTGCCACGGGCCGGAGACGGCGCGCTACGGCGGCAACACATCGTGCGTGTCGGTCGAGGCACCCGGCACCATGCCGATCGTTCTCGACATGGGCACCGGCATCCGTTACTTCGGCGAACAGTTCAGGGGTCGGTCGTTCCGGGGCACCGCGCTCGTCACGCACCTCCACTGGGACCACGTGCAGGGCGTCCCGTTCTTCCAACCGCTCCTCGAGAAGGGCAACGAGCTCGACGTCTATGCGCCGGCGCAGGAAGACGGCACGTCCGTCCACGATGCATTCAGCCACATCATCTGTCCACCGGCATTCCCGGTGACGCTCGATCTCTTCAGCGGCTCGTTCCGTTTCCACGAACTCGCTGACTCGTCGTTCGACATCGGCGAGGTGCGCGTGACGTCGCGACTCGTCCCGCACATCGGCGCCACTCTCGGGTACCGGCTGGAGTGCGGCGGCTCGTCGATCGCCTACATCTCCGACCACCAGCAGCCCTACGACGGCTCCTTCGAGGTGCCCGACGCGGTGATGGAACTGGCGGAGGGAGTCGACCTCCTGATCCACGACTCGCAGTACACGCCGGCCGAGTTCGAGAAGCGCTACTACTTCGGCCACTGCACGTCGGAGTTCGCGATGGGTGTCGCGATGAAGTCCAGGGCGAAGCGGCTCGCGTTGTTCCACCATGATCCCGGCCGCACCGACGACGACCTTGATGCGGTGTCGTCCTGCGGCGTGTCGGGACTCGAGGTCTTCGCCGCTCGCGAGGGCCTTGTCGTCAACGTCTGACCGCTGCGTCTACGCTTGCCGCGTGACCGCATCATTCGATCCCGCAAAGTTCCGCCAAGTGCTCGGTCACGTGCCGACCTCCGTGGTGGTCGTCACCGGTTTCGGTGCCGACGGCAAGCCGTACGGGATCACGATCGGTTCGTTCGTGTCCGTGTCGCTGGAACCCGCGCTGGTCGGCTTCCTGCCCGGCCTGAACTCGCGCTCGTGGCAGGAGATCGCCGCATCGGGGAAATTCTGCGTGAACGTTCTGGCAGACGGCCAGGACGAACTGTGCTGGAAGTTCGCCAAGGAGGCCGATGACAAGTTCGACGGCGTCGAGTGGGGCACGTCACCCACCGGGCTGCCCGAGCTGCCGGGCTGCATCGCTGTCATCGACTGCACGACCCACTCGCAGATCGAGCTGGGCGACCACTACATGGTGGTGGGTCACGTGCAGACTCTCGACCACGTGGACGACGCGGGCGACGCGATGGCGTTCTACAAGG
Organism: Actinomycetota bacterium; assembly: GCA_041180985.1. GTDB lineage: Bacteria > Actinomycetota > Acidimicrobiia > Acidimicrobiales > Ilumatobacteraceae > UBA2093. Next base: position 1,472 of record JBEGQK010000152.1, on the reverse strand, counting down.
GCAAGGTCACGCGCGCCGTTGCGGTGAAGTGACCGTGCTCGCGCGGGTCCTTGCCGCCGTGGTGGGTGCCGTCGTCGCCTTCGCCGGCGCGAACAAGGTCACCGACATGACGTCGTGGCGTGCTGCGGTCACGGCACAGCATCTTCCACGTGCCGTAGCTCCCGTCGTTCCGCCGGCAGAGTTGCTGCTCGGGGTGTGCCTCGTGGTGCTCCCCGTGAATTCACTCGTGCTGGGGCTCACCACGCTGCTGTTGCTCGTCTTCACGGTGTTCCTCGCAGTCCAGGTCGCGGGCAGGTCAAGGGTGCCGTGCGCGTGCTTCGGTGCGCGGGTCGCGCGTGCGCCGCGCGGAATCGACGTTCTGCGCAACGTTGCGATGATCGCAGCGCTGTTCGCGGCAGCCGTCCTGCACTGACGCGTCAGCCCACGGAACGGATGGCGAACGCGAGCGTCCGCGCCTCGTCTCTCCAGCGGTCGTACCGACCGGACGGCCCGCCGTGGCCTGCACCCATCTCGCACTTGAAGACCACCGTGGTGGTGGGTGACACCGCGCGGAGGCGCGCCACCCACTTGGCCGGTTCGTGGTAGCTGACCCGCGGGTCGTTCAGGCCGGCGGTGACGTACGTGTCCGGGTAGCGCGCCGCGGTGGTGTTGTCGTACGGCGAGTAGCTGCGCATGTACGACGCCCACGGTTCGACGCGCGGGTCGCCCCATTCCTCCCACTCGGTCACGGTCAACGGGAGCGAAGGGTCGCTCATGGTCGACACCACGTCCACGAAGGGCACCTCGGCGATGGCGCCCGCGAACGTGGCCGGTTCCATCGTGATGCACGCGCCCACGAGCAGGCCGCCCGCGCTCCCGCCGCGCACGACGATCCGCCGCGCGTCCACCATGGCGGCCCCCAGGTGGTGGGCGCACGCGAGTGTGTCGGTGAAGGTGTTGCGTTTCTCCAGCAACTTGCCCTTCAGGTACCAGTTGCGTCCCATCTCGCCGCCGCCGCGCGGGTGGGCGAGAGCCCACACCCAGCCCCGGTCGAGCAGCGAGAGTCGGGCAACGCTGAACCACGGCGCCATCGACGCCTCGTAGCTGCCGTACGCGTACAACAGGCACGGTGCGCTGCCGTCGAGTGGGGTGTCCCTGCGGTGCACGAGATCGACCGGGACGCGCGTGCCGTCGGATGCGACCGCCCACTCGCGCACGGAGACGTACGACGAGAGGTCGACGTTCGGTGTCTCGGTGCGCTTCAGCACCGTAACGGCGCCTGACGCCCGGTCGACCGACGCCACCGTTGCCGGGACTGTGAGTGACTGGAAGGAGACGCGGACCTCGTCGGAGTCCCACTCGGGGTTCGCATCGAGTTCCACCTCGTGTGGTTCGTCGAGAACGCGGATCGCGGTTTCTGAGCCGTCACGGGCCACGAAGGAGAGGACCTGCTGGCCGTTGACCCAGCGCTGCATCACCCCGAAGCCCCGGAA
>JBEGQK010000151.1:0-2555 GCA_041180985.1 Actinomycetota bacterium | reverse complement strand
CACAACGGTGCGGGTCTAACGGGGCACATCGTGGAGACCGCGGCCGGGAGTCCGGTGCCGCTGGCCATGGGGTCGAACCGCGACGAGAGCAGGCTGTGGACCGCCTTCGACCCGTCCTTTGCCACGAAGACAGAGGACGACTGGACCGCGCACCTCAGCCGCACTTTCGGTGACTCTGCCGCGACCGCGCGCAAGATCTACGAGACCCTTCGACCCGGCGAGACCTACGGCCAGTTGATCACTGCCGTGAATTCCGACGTTGCATTCCGCCAGCACGTGAGGGAGCTCGCCAACCGTCGCGACGCACTGGCGAACCCCACGTGGGTCTACTGGTTCACATGGGCCTCGACCGCCCTCGGTGGTCAGTTGGGCTCGTGCCACGCGCTCGACATCCCGTTTGCTTTCGACAACCTCGATGCGCCGAGGGTGCGGGGGCTCCTCGGCCACGACTCCGACACCGGGAACCTCGCCACCGAGTTCGCCGACCACATCGTCCATTTCGCGGTCCACGGCCATGCGGCATGGGCCCAGTACGACCGCGAGCGCGGCGCGACGCTGCGGATGGACGTCGTGTCCGAGCTTCTCGACCACCCGGAGAACGAGATTCATTCGCTGTTCGGCAACTAGGACGGTTTTCACGCCACGGACCCCTGTCCGACGGGCACCGGCCGCCCATAGCCTTGGGAGCAATGGACCGCACCAAGATGACCGTCCCGCGCGTGCATGCATCGAAGGACTCGGGCACACCGCTCGCAATGATCACGGCATACGACGCGCCCTTCGCGTCGATAGTCGACGAGGCAGGTGTCGACATGATCCTCGTCGGCGACTCCGTGGGGACGGTGATGCAGGGCCAGCGGACCACGATTCCCGTCTCGATGGAGGAGATGGAGTACCACGTGCGCATGGTCGCGTCGGCGCGGCCGAAGGCCCTGATCGTCGGTGACATGCCCTTCGGTTCGTACCAGGCCGACTCCGCTGATGCCGTCCGCAACGCCGTGCGGCTGATGAAGGCCGGGGCCGAGTGCGTGAAGCTCGAGGGTGGCGTGAACGTCGCCGACCGGGTGGCGGCGATCGTGAAGGCCGACATCCCCGTTATGGGGCACATCGGGCTCACCCCGCAGAGTTACCACCGCATGGGCGGCAACCGGATCCAGGGGCGCACGAGTGGCGACTCGGCAGGGTCCCGTGAACGGCTCATCGAGGACGCACACTCCGTCGAACAAGCCGGTGCGTTCGCCGTGGTCATCGAAGGGGTGCCGTCCGGTCTTGCAGCGGAGATCACGGAGAAGCTGTCCGTCCCCACCATCGGAATCGGCGCAGGATCCTCGTGCAACGGGCAGGTCCTCGTCCTCCACGACGTGCTCGGTCTCTCCCCGAGGAAGCTGTCCTTCGCGAAGCCCTACGCCGACCTCCACCAAGTGTCCATCGACGCTGTGCGTCGCTACGCCGCAGAGGTGCGCAACGGCACCTGGCCGGACGAAGCCCACAGCTTCGACTGACCATGCTCGTCATCAACGACGCAGTCGCGATGCGTCGCTTTGCGCGCACGCAGAGGTCGGGCGGGCGATCCGTCGCTTTCGTCCCGACAATGGGGGCACTGCACGACGGTCACCTGGAGTTGGTGCGGGAGGCCCGGCGTCTGGCCGACGATGTCGTCCTCTCCATTTTCGTCAACCCGCTGCAGTTCAACGTGCGCAGCGATTTCGACAAGTACCCGCGGGACATGGCCGCGGATGCGGCACTCGCCGCCGCCGCCGGTGTGACCGTGCTGTATGCACCATCGGCGGACGGGATGTACCCGGCGGGCTTCGACACCACGGTCCATGTCGAGCGCACCGCGGCACCGCTCGAGGGTGCAGGCCGGCCCGGGCACTTCGACGGGGTCGCCACGGTCGTCTGCAAGCTGCTGAACGCGGTGGAGCCCGACTTCGCCCTGTTCGGTCGCAAGGACTACCAGCAACTCGCCGTCGTGACCCGCATGGCGCGGGACCTGGACATGGGGGTGGAGATCATCGGTGTCGACACCGTTCGTGAGCCCGACGGTCTGGCCATGTCAAGTCGGAACGTCCGGCTCACGGCCGAACAGCGCAAGCAGGCACCCGCCATACACGACGCTCTCTCTCGTGCCCGCGAATCACTCAACCGGGGACTCACCCCCGGAGAGGTGCGGCGCGCGTTCACCGAGCAACTCGACGCGGTACCCGGCGCGCGTGTCGAGTACGTGTCCGTGGCCGATGCCGGGACGCTCGAGGAACTCGAGTCGCTCGACGGACCTGCCGTCATCAGTTGCGCGGTGTGGTTCGGGGACGTCCGCCTGATCGACAACGTCCCGGCGCCATGAACGTCTTCACGCTGCTCCGGCGCGAGAAGAAGGAGCCCCGCAAGACCAGGCGAGAGAAGAGGGAGGAAACCCGGGACACCTGGCCGCGCTCGTTGTGGCGTGACACCAACCGCAGGTTCTTCTTCCAGTCGCCGGCAGTCGATCTCGACGCCGACGTTCTCATCGTCGGCGCGGGTTTCACCGGGTTGTGGAGCGCCGTCCACCTGAAGAA
>JBEGQK010000150.1:0-7421 GCA_041180985.1 Actinomycetota bacterium | reverse complement strand
GTGCGCTACGGCGAGGTGCTCGGCATCTTCGCCCGCAACGACGAGCTCGAGGGCGAGGTCTACGGCACGCAGATGATCAACGACTGCCCGCAGGAACTGTGGGACAAGCTCGACGCGACCGAGATTGCGAAGGACCTCGGTGCGCTGTTCGTGAAACTGAACGGACCCCGGTACTGGGTTCTCGACGGTCTCGGCTCGAAGACGGTCACGATCGAGCCTGTGATGCGCGAGTTCGGGGGCATCATGATGCGCCGCATCGCCACCATCCCGCTCGGCAAGGAGCCCGCCGGCGTGCCCTACATGGTGCGCAACGTGAACCGCGGCGCTGTGTTCTTCTGGGACGCTGGCAAGACCGTCTACGAACTCATCGATACGGAAGGGCGCAACTTCGTGATGCAGGCGTACTGCGTGGGTGTCGACAAGAGCCTGACGGAGGGGACGCTGTCGTCGCTCGGGTCCCGGCTCGCTCTCCCCGAGGGCTGGACATTCCGCACGCGCGTGCTGGACGAGGAGCTCGTCATTGACACCTCCGACCACCTGGCGACGGTCGTGCAGGACGAGCTCGAGAACACCTACACGCTGCCGTACTGAGGCTGCTCAGCGCGCGGCATTGAGTGCGTCACGCGTGTCGCGCGCGACGCGTGCCGCACCACCGACATGGTTGTCGGGGTCTGCGTAGAGGATCGCGCGCGAGGAGTTCACGATGAGCCCGGCACGTCGTGAATCGGCGCCGTTGTTGACCACTTCGCTTGGGTCGCCCCCCTGGGCGCCGACACCGGGCACCAGCAACGGCATGTCGCCGACGATCGCGCGCACCTCGGCGAGTTCGGCGGGGTAGGTGGCGCCCACGACGAGGGCCACCTCGCCGCGCTTCGACCATTCGTCAGCGGCGCGCCTCGCCACGTGCTTGTACAGGGGCTCGCCGTCGATCATCCGCGACTGGAACTCGCCACTGCCCGGGTTCGAGGTGCGGCAGAGCACCACGATGCCCTTTCCGTCGAACTCCTGGTAGGGCGCCAGGGTGTCACCACCCATGTAGGGGTTCACGGTCACCGCATGCGCGCCGTACCGGTCGAAGGCCTCGCGTGCGTACATCCTTGCCGTGTCGCCGATGTCGCCGCGTTTCGCGTCGAGGATGATCGGCACGGTGGGGTGGTGGGACCGGATGTGGTCGCACACGGCCTCCAGTTGTTGTTCCGCGCCGGCTGCCGCGAAGTAGGCAATCTGCGGCTTGAAGGCGCAGGCGAACTCTGCCGTGGCGTCGACGATGTCCACGCAGAACTTTGCGATCGATGCGGGCTGGTTTCGCACCGCCGCGGGCAGCCTGTCCGGGTCGGGGTCGAGGCCCACGCACAGGAGCGAGTTCGTGTCGCGCCAGCGGTCCTGCAGCAGCGAGAAGAAGCTCAACGGGCGGTCACTCTTCGATCGTGATTGCCGCGGTGGGGCACATGTCCGCGGCCTGCTGGGCGAGGGCTGCGTTGGGCCCCTCGGGGTTCTCCTGGAGGACGTAGAGGTAGCCGTCGCTGCGGACCTCGAAGACCTCGGGAGCGATCTGCGTGCACGCCCCGGTCGACGCACACACATCGAAGTTCACGACCACCTTCATGTCGGCTCCTTTCGCCTCTCCCGAACTTAGTGGAGATTCCCGGAATGCCGGGAACCAATCGCAGCCCACTGACGTCAGAAGCGCGCACCCCAAATAGGGGTACATATGACCCAAAGGGGATTGAGATGAAGAAGTCGTTGGTTGCGGTCCTGGTCGCCATGGTGTGGGCCCTTGCAGCTTGTGGTGGCGGGAGCGCATCCGCCGGGACCGGGGTGGTGGAGACGTCCACGACCGTCCCCGCAGACCCCACCAGCTACGCCGCCCAGGAGTGGGCCACGTTCAGGCTCGTCGACCTGCCGGTTCGTTTCTACGACCTCGAGGAGAAGTTCACCGACGCGTACGCCTCCATGACGCGGTTCGCCTACTCGCCGGACCACTCGAGGGCCTACCGCGCGGAAGTCTCACCCCTTATTCATGAGATGGACACCTACATGGATTCGCTGCAGCCCGCCATCGACATCCTGAACGCCGCGGCGAAGGCAGGAGCCCGCGACAACGATCTCGCGGACCTCGCGCCTGAGCTGGTCATGTTCCACTCGTCCCTGACGGAGAGGCTCGCCGATCTCCACGAACTTCACGACGCGACACTCGCTTTCGACGGTGACCGGTGGGACGAGGTCGCCTCGAGACTGCAGGCGAAGCCGTTCCCCTTCTCGTACGTCTGCGCCTACTTGTCGATCGCCTCGGAGGGTCGGTGGGCGTCCCGCTTCACCGACGGAGTGAATGCCGCAATCGCACACGGTGACAAGGTCTTCGAGTGCAGTGCTGCGGGGTCCGGCACGGAGGATGACGCAGCGTGACGACTGGTCAACCCGCCGTCTGGCGCTCGTAGGCACCGAGGACGGCGCGCAGCGATGCTGTGGTGGTGTTCGGGTCGGTCCCGACACCCCAGAGCACGTTGCCGCTCGAGTCCTTCGTCTCCACGTAGGCGACAGCAGTCGCCTCGGAGCCCTGGCTCATGGCGTGCTCGCTGTAGTCGAGGACGTCGATGTCCGCGCCGAGGCCCGTCCGCAGGGCGTGAACGAACGCGTCGATCGGGCCGTTGCCGTCACCCACGATCGTCCTGTGCTCGCCGTTCACCTCGAGCTGGGCGGTGATCGTCGTCGAACCGCTCTTCGAATCACTGCGCAGTTCGTGGCTCGTCAACGAGATCGTCGGTTCGGCAGGCAGGTACTCGGTGCGGAACGAATCCCAGATCACGAGGGCGCTCACTTCCGTTCCTGTCTCCTCCGTGACGCTCTGGATGACCTGGCTGAACTCGATCTGGAGCCGACGCGGCAGGTCGAAGCCGTGCTCCTCCTTCATCACGTACGCGACACCGCCCTTGCCGGACTGGCTGTTGACGCGGATGACCTTCTCGTAGGTGCGGCCGACGTGCTTCGGGTCGATCGGCAGGTACGGCACGCCCCACTTGTCGTAGTTCTTGCCGAGTTTCTCGAAACCCTTCTTGATGGCGTCCTGGTGGCTGCCCGAGAAGGACGTGTACACGAGGTCGCCGACGTAGGGGTGGCGCTCGGGCACGGGCAGTCGGTTGCAGTACTCGGCGACGCGGCGCAGCGCGTCGATGTCGCTGATGTCGAGCTCGGGGTCGACGCCGTTCATGAACATGTTCATCGCCACGTTGATGATGTCGAGGTTGCCGGTGCGCTCGCCGTTCCCGAAGAGCGTTCCCTCCACGCGGTCGGCGCCTGCCATGATGCCGAACTCCGCCGCCGCCGTCCCGGTGCCGCGGTCGTTGTGCGGGTGAAGGGAGATGATGACGCTCTCGCGGTCCTTGATCGTGCGGCAGAACCACTCGATGACGTCGCCGTACACGTTCGCCGTGTAGCTCTCGACCGTCGCCGGCAGGTTGAGGATCAGCGGATTCGACGCGGTGGGTTTGAGCACGTCCATGACCGCCTCGCACACCTCGACGGCGTAGTCGGGTTCGGTGAGCGTGAAGGATTCGGGGGAGTACTCGTAGCGCACGTTCGTGCCGGGCAGCATCGACTCGTACCCCAGGCACAACTTGGCGGCGTCCACCGCGATGTTCTTGATGCCCTCCTTGTCGAGACCGAAGACGACCTCGCGCTGCAGGGGATTGGTGGAGTTGTAGAAGTGCACGATCACGTTCTTCGCCCCGCGAAGGCACTCGTACGTGCGCTCGATCAGTTCCGGACGGCACTGCACCAGCACCTGGATGGTGACGTCGTCGGGGATCAGGTCCTCCTCGATGATCTGGCGGACGAAATCGAAATCAGGCTGGCTGGCCGAGGGGAACCCCACCTCGATCTCCTTGAACCCCATCTTCACGAGCGCCTTGAACATGCGCATCTTGCGCTCGGGGTCCATCGGTTCGATGAGAGCCTGGTTGCCGTCGCGCAGGTCGACGCTGCACCACAGGGGGGCCTTCGTGATGGTCTTGTTCGGCCAGGTGCGGTCGGCAAGGACGAGCGGGATCCACGGCGAGTACTTCTCGAAAGGCATCTTCTTCGGGGTCACGTTCTGCGGAGGCATGTTGTTCGTTCCTTGGTGTGGTGTGGGGTGATTCGGACAAAGAAAAAACCCCCTGCCTTGGCAGAGGGTTTCGACAGCAGCGATATACGGCTGCTGCCGCTAACTAAGAAGAAGCAGGGTCTTCGAGGTCTTCATCGCCTGTCAGGCTATCCACGGTTCCCGCGGTCGTCCACACCCCGGCCGGAATTCCCGACCGGGGAAGGGGATCACGGGCAGAGGAAGTTGCCGAACTGCCAGGGGTCGGACAGGTCAAGCGTGCTCGCGGAGTCGCTGAACTGATCGAAAACGTCGCGCCGGGTGCGCAGCGGGTCCCAGTCCACGGCATCGGACCAGATGGTGCCGAGGTACGGCCGGGCGGCGTCGATGACGAACTCGTGCGGCAGTTCGTCGGGCACGCGGACACCCTGCATCGGCTCGGCGATGATCCACTTGATCGCGGCCATCACCGACGACGCCACCTGCAGTGTTGTCGCGCTCTGGTTCGGAACCTTCGTGCGTGCCTCGTGGATGTCGAGGATCGACCCCGTCCACCATGCCTTGTAGTCGTGACCCATCAGCAGCACGCCCAGCTGGTCCTCGCCCTGGACGATCTCGTCGTTCAGGATGCGCTGCGTGGGCTGCATCTCGTAGTTGCGCATCAGCAGTTCGTGCACGCTCATGATGGCGGCGTCGCTCGGGCAGTACGCGTAGTGGGACGTCGGGCGGTAGACCGCCTTGCCCTCCTCCCACACCGTCAGATGGTCGGTCATCGTGTAGGCCTCGCCGTGACGCACCACCATGCCGCGGATCTCTCCGGCGGGCACCCAGCTGCGCACCCAGGTCTCCATCCCCGGCCGGGCGATGCAGATCTGGTTGCACGGGCCGTCGTCCTGGTGCACCCATGCGTTCTTCGGCAGGGTCTTCTCGTGGGTTCCCCAGCCGAGCTCGGCGGGGGCGATGCCCTCCTCGTAGAGCCCGTCGACTGACCACGTGTTCACGAACTCGTTCACGCGCTTCGGCTCCACCGCCAGCTGCGTGTCGCGCTCGGACACGTGGATGACCTTCGTGCCGGACAGCATCGCGAGACGGTTGAACTCCCGGTTCGCGAGTGCGTTCTCGATGGCCTTCGCGCGCTCCCCGGTGGCGAGACCGTCGCGCAGCATGCGCGTGGTCATCTCGGTGAGGGCCTGCTTCGCGAAGTGGCTCACCATCCCCGGGTTCGCGCCGTGCTCCAGCACCGCGGTCGCGCCGAGACGGCCCCACTTCTGCTTGAGGCGGCGGAGATCCTGGTGACGCACGTAGAGCGTGCGGTCGAGGGGATGGGTGGACGCAAGATCCTCGTACGGGTCCCACACTTCGACCGACGTGTTGAGGTACCGCACGTTGTGGTCGAAGCACCACTGCAGGATGGTGGGGCAGTCGATGTTCCACGCAAGGTCGAGCAGGATGTCACCGTCATTGCACCGGGCGGAGAGGAACTCGTCGAGGTTCTCCTTCGTCACACGACCGATCTCGTACGTGACACCCATCGCCAATGCGTCGGCGATGCGGTGGCGGTTGTCCACGAAGTCCACGACGTGGATGGTCGTGGGGTCGATGCCGAGATCGGAGATGAGGAGCGGAATGGTGCACTGGGCCACGCTTCCGCACCCGAGCGCAAGGATGCGACCGGGGGTCCGGGGATTCTGGTTGTCAGCGATGGGTATCGACTAGTTCGACTCGGTGACGAGCTCGTCGTCGATCAGGTCTGTCAACTCTTCGGTGAAATCCGGCTCGGCCGGCACCAGCAGAGACTGCCAGTCGTATGCGATCCCCTTCATGCCACGCGTCTGCGTGCCATCCGGTTGTGCGAATTGTGCGTCCATGAGAACTCCTACCTTGGTGAGTAGAGGGTTCGCCCGTGGCGGGTGGCGCACGCCGTTGTCTCACGACCCGGTTCGTACGACTTTGCTCGGTGCTGATCCGTGGTTGATTGGTCCTTTCTGCGCGGGTCTGTCCCGCGTCAGGCGGATTGAAACTAACGGAATCTCGTGGCTCCGACGCAACTTTCGGCAAAAAGTTCACCTGGATGCCAACCACGGGGAACCCCATGTTCCTCGGTACCGTGTGGGGCAACATGACAGACAAAATTCAGCCCCCCACGGGTTTCGCGGCGCTCGGCGTCCCGCCCGAGGTGGATGAGGGCCTGGCAGCTGCCGGATTCGCCGCCCCCTTCGCCATCCAGACAGAAGCAATCCCCGTCGCCCTGCGCGGTGTCGACCTGTGCGGCCGTGCCCGCACCGGCTCCGGGAAGACCCTCGCCTTCGGCGTGCCGATGCTCGCCCGCATCGACCCCGCGGCCCGTGTCCGCGCCCCGCGCGGCCTTGTGCTCGTTCCCACCCGCGAGCTCGCACTCCAGGTGGCCGAGGTGCTCGACCCCATCGGTCGCCAGTGCGACCGCCGCATCCTCCCGGTGTACGGCGGTGCGTCCCGCGATGACCAGATCACTGCGCTCGCGAAGGGCGTCGAGATCATCGTCGCCACGCCGCTGCGTCTCATCGACCTCATGAAGGCGGGGGAGGTGGACCTGAGTGACATCCAGGTGGTGGTGCTCGACGAGGCCGACCGAATGGCCGACGAGGGGTTCACCCCGCAGGTGGAATGGATCCTGCGCCACGTCACCGGTGAGCACCAGACCATGTTGTTCTCAGCCACGCTCGACGGGCAGGTGGGCAACCTCGTCAAGCGCTACATGAAGAACCCCGAAGAGGTGTCAATCGATTCGCCCACCGACACCGTCGGCACGATGCACCACCTGTTCCTCGGGGTTCACCGCATGGACAAGGACAAGGTGGTGGCCGCAATGGCGACCGCCGCGGGCAAGACAGTGGTCTTCTGCGACACGAAGCGTCTGTGTGACAGGGTCGCCGACAAACTCGACGAACTGAACATGAAGGTGTCGGCAATCCACGGCGATCTCACCCAGGCAGCCCGCGAGAAGGCTCTCGCCCGGTTCGCGAAGGGGGACCTCACGATCCTGGTGGCCACCGACGTCGCCGCACGCGGCATCGACATCGATGACGTGGCCTTGGTCGTGCACTACGAGCCGCCGATGGACCACAAGACGTACCTGCACCGATCCGGCCGCACCGCGCGCGCCGGCCGGGACGGATGGGCGGTCACACTGGCCGAGTACAACCAGCACACCACCTGCCGCATCATCCAGCGCGCCCTGCGCCTGCCGACGGTCGCCCCGGTCGAGGTGTTCTCGAACGACGCCCGTCTGCGCGACCTGCGCAAGTTCCTGGCCGAGTAGGGCAGTCCCCGGGGTACCGGGCAACCACCGCACACCCCTCTGGCA
>JBEGQK010000149.1:0-4368 GCA_041180985.1 Actinomycetota bacterium | reverse complement strand
TCGCGGTTGGCGTGCGCGTACCCGTACTCGAAGGCGAGCGCGGCGTACTCGGACAGCAGCGAGTCGTAGACCCAGAAACGGCCGGTGGCACCGGGCAGCTCGGCGAGCGGGACCCACTTCTGCTCCGTCTCGTAGTCCACGAGAGCGGCATGGCGGTGGGCGAACGTGCCGCGGCGGGCGTCCTCACCTGCGAGACGCACGTCGTAACCCTCGAGCAACAGCGACCCGTACGCGAGTGCCTCGCCGATGGCCCACTCGAAGTCACCGTCGGTCTCGAGCTGCTTCACGCGCGCCTCGAACTGGCGCACAAGCTTCGGGTGCGGCACGAAGCCCTCGGGGTAGTCAGTGAGCTTCTTGAAGATGGTGTCGAACATCTCACGGCTGATGCCGGTGAAGACGTGCGTCAGCACGCCGGCGGGTGCCGGGGGCTTGGCTGCCTTGCGCTTCTCCGGTGCGTTCGCGCGCGCATCATCGAGCGCGACCTGCAGCTTGTTCTGGTAGTCCTGCAGTGCCTGCTCGGCGACGTCGAGGCTGATGTCCCCGCGCTTCACCAGGCTCTCCACGTAGATCTTGCGGACGGGACGCTTCTCGGCGATCGCCTTGTACATGAGCGGCTGCGTGTAGCTGGGGTCGTCGCCCTCGTTGTGGCCGTGCAGTCGGTAACAGATCATGTCAATGACGACGTCCTTGTGGAACCGCTGGCGGTACTCGAAGGCGAGCCGCGCGACGCGCACGCATGCCTCCGGGTCGTCCCCGTTCACGTGGAAGATCGGCGCCTGCACCGTCTTCGCGACATCGGACGCGTACAGCGAGCTGCGCGAGTCCGCCGGCGACGTGGTGTAACCGATCTGGTTGTTCACGATGAGGTGGATGGTGCCGCCGACCGCGTAACCCTCGATGCCGCTCATGGCGAGGCCCTCGGCCACGATGCCCTGACCGGCGAACGCAGAGTCACCGTGCATGAGGATGGGGAGAACATCGAACGGCTCGGCCTCCGGGCGGTCCTCGATGGCACGCGCCATCCCGAGCACCACTCCGTTGACGGTCTCGAGGTGGCTGGGGTTTGCGGCCAGTTCCATCTCGATGGTCTTGCCCGACGGCGCGACGTGCGTGCCGTGCGCGCCGAGGTGGTACTTCACGTCGCCGCTGCCCTGCACGGAGTCCGGGCTGATGTGTCCCTCGAACTCCTTGAACACCTGGTTGTAGCTCTTGCCGAGGATGTTCGTGAGCACGTTCAGGCGACCGCGGTGCGGCATGCCGAAGATGACCTCGTGCATGCCCTGGTCGGCGGCGGCCGACACGATCTCGTCGATCAACGGGATCATCGATTCCGCGCCTTCGAGGCCGAAACGCTTCGTGCCGACGTACTTGGTGGCGAGGAACTTCTCGAAGGCCTCCGCGGCGTTCAGGCGCTCCAGGATGCGCAGCTTCTGGTCGAGCGTGGGGGTGAAGGTGACGCCCTCGACGTGCGACTGGATCCAGCGCTGCTCGTCGGTGTTCTGGATGTGCATGTACTCGATGCCGACCGTGCGGCAGTACGCGTCGCGCAGCACCTCGAGCAGGTCGTCGAGCTTCATCTTCGTGCTGCCCGCGACACCGCCGGTCAGGAACTCGCGCTCGAGGTCCCAGATGGTGATGCCGTACGTGGCGGGGTCGAGTTCCTTCGGCAGTTCCGGCGCGTTCCAGCGCAACGGGTCGATGTCGGCGAGGAGGTGACCGCGGACGCGGTGAACGCGCACGAGCGTGGCCACCTGCATCTGCTTGTCCATCAACGACTCTTCGCGGTTCAACGGGCTCGCGTCCGTCGACCACTTGACGGCGATGTACGGGATGTCGAGCGAACGGAACGCATCGTCGTAGAAGCCGTGCTCACCGAGGAGCAGTTCGTGGACGCGCTTCAGGAAGAGACCACTCTCGGCCCCCTGGATGATGCGGTGGTCGTACGTGCTGGTGACGGTGACGACCTTCGAGATGCCGAGCGTGTTGAGGTTCGCCTCGTCGGTGCCCTGGAACTCGGCCGGGTAGTCGATGCTGCCGACGCCGACGATGACGCCCTGGCCGGGCATCAGGCGCGGCACGGACTGGACGGTGCCGATGGTGCCCGGGTTCGTGATGCTCACGTTTGCACCCTGGAAGTCCGCGATGGTCAGCTTGTTGGACTTCACCTTGCGGATGAGGTCGTCGTAGGCCACCAGGAACTGACCGAAGGACAGCGTGTCCGCGTCGCGGAGGACGGGCACGACCAGGTTGCGGGTGCCGTCGCCCTTGTCGACGTCGACGGCGAGACCCACGTTGACGTGCGGGTTGCGCACGATCAGCGGCTTGCCGTCCGCGTCGACCGTGTAAGAGTTCTTCATGGCCGGCACGGACTCGCTGATCGCCTTCACGATGGCGTAGGCGATGATGTGCGTGAACGAGACCTTCGACAGTCCGTGGCGCACGCGGTAGTCGTTGATGACCTTGCGGTTCACCTCGAGCAGGCGGGCGGGGACGTTGCGGAAGCTGGTGGCGGTGGGCACCGTGAGGCTGCGCTCCATGTTCGACACGATCGCGGCGCCTGCGCCACGGATCGGTTCGGGCTTCACATCCGATGCGGCGGGGGCCGGTGCGGGTGCCGGCGCCGGTGCAGCGGCCGGGGCGGCCGCTGCAGGAGCCGCGGGTGCGGGTGCCGGAGCGGCGACCGGAGCAGAGGCTGCGGTGCCGTTCGATGACCCGATGCCGAGCATGCTCTTGTAGTCACTGAAGAACTCGCGCCATGCGTCGCTCACCGAGGTCGGGTCGTTGCGGAACTGCTCGTACATCTCTTCGACGAGCCAGGAGTTCGCACCAAAGTCCTGCGTGCGATCAGCGATGTCAGCCATGGGGTTGCCGCCTTCGGAAAGTTCCCGCGGACGCCCTTGTCCGCGCGTGACAAATGGTACTTGTCTCGGCCTCGCCGTCGGGTGCCTCTTGTGCCGAAGTCCAGTAAATTTCAGGCATGTTCCGCACCCTCCGCACAGCCCTCGCCGTGACCCCCGTCGCATTGCTCGCATCCTGCGGCAGCGGCACGTCGGCCCCCGCAGAGACCCTGCCCGCCAAGGTCGACGTGCAGGTCACCGCAGTCGCCTCCCTGAAGTTCGACAAGTCCGATTACGGAAAGGTGAAGGCCGGGGACCTCGTGTTCGGGTACTCGAACAAGGATTCCGTCCGCCACACCCTGATCATCGCGAAGGACAGCGTGAAGGTGCCGAACTTCAAGCTGGTGATCGCACAGAACGGGGCGAACGACTCCGGCACCGTGTCGCTCGAGGCCGGCACCTACACGCTGCTGTGCGACGTGCCCGGCCACTCGAACATGAAGGCCACGCTGGTCGTCGAGCCGTAGGCAAACCCACGAATGCAGAAGGGCCGCCCCGTCGGGGCGGCCCTTCGTTCGTTCTGTGACCTCCGGGTCAGCCCATCAGGATGATGGAGACGATGAACAGCACCGCCCACAGCACGACACCGGTGATGATGGCGTTCTTGTGCGACTCGTACGGCTTCAGCATCTTGTTGCCGGCGGCGGTGCCGCCGAACTTGCCGAGCGCGTTCAGCTGCAGGATTGCACCGAGCACCACGGCGATGATGACGAACGTGTTCGCGTTGCCGCTGGTGGCGGAGAACGCCTCCGGGTAGAAGTGCGCTGCGCCCACCATGTAGAAGAGCATCGAGACCGAGAAGATCATGTTCTGGCGCGACATCAGCATCGCGCGACGGCCTGCGCCGGCCGCGTTCGGGTCGGCCTCGCCGCCGTTCAGCACGTTCGCGGCATTGGCGAGAACGACCTTCTGGTTCTTCCAGATGACCATCCACACGTTCGCCGCCATGGTGATGCCGAGCAGCATGCCGACCGTGATGGCGGCGTTCTTGGCGTTCGCAGCCGAGCCAGCCGAAATCTCAGGTTTGTCGGCTGCATGGTTCAGGAAGTCCTTCATGTAATCGGGCAGAACACCGACGATGAGGAGACCGGTGGCCAGCGTGGCGATGGCTGCCCAGCGGAACCACCACAGTGCGCGCGACGCGATGTTCGTGATGGTGATGTTGCGCGCCTTGCCCTCGTCGCCGTAGGCGGCAAGACCGGGCACCTGCACGAGGTTGAAGTAGTACAGCAATCCGATCCAGGTGATGCCCGCGAGAATGTGCAGGTACCGGAACCAGAAATTGCCAATGTGGTATTGGCTGAAGAGATTCGCAGCGTTCATTGGTTGTTCCCCTTGTGTGAAGCGTCCGGAGGGGGACGCATCGGTCAAAGTACCAGCCACCGGCACCGGCAAGGGGGAATTGGGCGTCCCGAACTAGCCTCGGTCCGGTCATGGCTCACGAGTTCATCTACACCTGTTACAAGCTCGG
>JBEGQK010000148.1:0-2948 GCA_041180985.1 Actinomycetota bacterium | reverse complement strand
GGGTGTGTGTTGAACAGGTTATGGAATCTGGCCCACCGACCCGTGTCACCGACGCCCGAGAGGGGTTGCTCGATCCACATGTGGGCGGTGGCCATGGACGCCGAATGGGTCACGGTCACGTCGTCACGGAGCTTTTCCAGCGCAGAGATGAGCCCGGGCGGGTACCTGGTCATTTGGCACGCCGACGCGTCGGCGAGCGATTCGCGGCTGCGGCTGATGGCGGCCTGCATGAGCCGGGCCACCAGCGGGGCCAGGACCAGCATCACGATGCCGAGGTACGCGAGCGGGTTGCTGCCGTTCTCGCGGTCGCCGTCACGTGCGGTGCGGCCACCGTTCCACCACATCATGCGGAGCGTGATGTCGGTGAGCAGTGCGACCGCTCCCACCATGGTGACCGCGAGCGTGGAAACGAGAATGTCGTAGTTGCGGATGTGCGACAGCTCGTGGGCGACCACACCCTCCAGCTCGACCCGGTTCATCTTCTCGAGCAGCCCGGTGGTGACCGCGATGGCGGCGTGCTGCGGGTTGCGACCGGTGGCGAACGCATTCGGCGCATCGTCGTGGATCACGTACACGCCGGGCTTCGGCAGGCCGGCAGCGATGCACAGTCCCTCGACGAGGTTGTGGAGACGCGCGTACTCGACGGGGTCCGCGGGAACCGCGCGGCTCACAGCGAGGGCGATTGCATCGGCCTTCCAGTACGACCCGAACGCCATGAAGCCCGCCACCACGAGCGCGATCACGGTTCCGCCCGTGCCGTTGCCCATGAGAACCCCCACGGCCATGCCGACGAGCACGAGAAGTACAACGAAGACCGCCATCAGGAATGCGGTGCGTCGTTTGTTGGAGGCGATGAGTTCGTGCATGGGACACCGAGCCTACGAAGGCCCGGGGCTCAGAACTTGACTTTTGGCGGGTCCTGCGCCTCTGGTTCGGCGTCGAAGTAGTCCCTGGCCGTGATTCCGGCGATACGGGCGATGAAGACGCCGGGAACCTTCTGGATGGCGTTGTTCAGGCCCAGCACCTCGTCGTTGTAGAACTGGCGGGCGTACGCGACACGTCCCTCGGTCGCCGTGAGTTCCTCCTGCAGCGCGAGGAAGTTCTGGTTCGCCTTCAGGTCGGGGTACGCCTCGGAGAGAGCAAACAGCTGACGGAGGGCCCCGGTGACCGCATTGTCGGCGCCCGCCTGCGCAGCCGGCGTTGACGGCGCGCTGATGGCGGCCTGGCGCGCCTTGATGACGGCGTCGAATGTCGACTGCTCGTGGGCGGCGTACCCCTTGACCGTCTCGACGAGGTTCGGGATGAGGTCGAGGCGACGCTTCAACTGGACGTCGATCTGGGACCATGCGTTGTCGACGCGGTTCCTGCGCTGGATCAACGAGTTGTACAGCAGCACGCCGATGACAACGACGACTGCGAGAACGATGAGGACTGTGGTCATGGCTGTTCCTTCTGGTTGTTCGTGGCCCGGTTGCGGCCGAACCGGTTCCGCCGCAGGAAACGGTCCTCGAATCGCCTGAGCATACGAGGCACCTCGATCACTGTCACGTCGGCCTCCTCGAGCAGCAACAGCCGCTGGTAGATGTCGATGTAGCGGTCCGCAAGGACGTCCATCGAGTACTCCTTCGCCCGGTCGAGACCGGCTGCGGTGAGACGTGCCGACAACCGTGGGTCCACCATCACCCGCGCGAGTGCGTCAGCGAGTGCCCTCGGGTCCTGTGGTTCGACCAACAGCGAATCGACGTCGTGCGTCGCCACATTGGTGTACCCGTCGATGCGGCTCGCGACGACGGGGGTCGACGCGGCCATCGCCTCCAGCAGCACGATGCCGAAGGACTCGCCCCGCAGGGAGGGCGCACAGAACGCCCGTGCAGTCTTCAGGCGGCGGACCTTCTCCTCGTCCGAGATCCGGCCGAGCCATTCGATGCGGTCGTCGCCGCCGAACCGTGCCTTCAGTTCCGCGGTCTCGGGACCGTCGGACGCGACCCACAGCCTGACGTCCTTCGGGAGGAGTTCCATGGCCTCGAGGAGAACGCCGAGACCCTTCCTCGGCTCGTGGCGGCCGATGTAGAAGATCGCGTTCTCCCGGGGGAGCTCCGGACCGCCGTACGACTCCACGTTGATGCCGTTGAAGAGAACCTCGTAATCACCCTCGATGTAGCGCTGCGCCAGTTCCACGGCATCCTTCGACACGGCGACACGGATGTCGATGCGCGACGCGATGCGGGTGAGCTGGCGCGAGAACACCCTGTATGCGGCGGACTCCCCCGCCGAATGGAACGTGGCCACGATCGGAGCCATCTTCATGAGCACCGCGGAAAGCGAGGGCCCGGGGACGAGCGGTTCGTGCACGTGGAGAACGTCGAACGCCTCGTCGTTCAGCGCGCGGATGGTGCGCAGGGCCGCCGGCACATCGGGTGCGAGCGGTGCGACCGAGCCGTTCACCGCGGTGGGGAGGCTGTTCCCGATGGGGGTGACGAACGACTCGGGCGGGGGTCCGTCGCATGGACCGAGAACCCGGACCTCGTGTCCCTTCGCCCTCATCGCGCGGGCGAGGTCGAGAACCTGCTGCTGCACTCCTCCGGGGATGGTGAGGCTGTACGGGCACACCATTCCGATTCGAAGCATGGCGACTACGGTACTCGCATGTCGATTGATAAGAACTTCCGCCCCGCACTCTCCATCGTTGCCACCGCCACCAAGCGGCAGGCGATGCTCGACATCGCGGTGGAGGCCGAGAACCGCGGGTTCTCGGGCATCGCGTGCCCCAGTCTCGGCGGCACGATGGGCCTGTGCGTCTCGCTGGCACACGTGACGCACTCGATCAACTACTGGACGTCGATCCAGCCGATCTACTACAGCCACCCGGTGGAAGCCGCGAACACGTGCTCGCACATCAACGAGATGTCAGGCGGTCGCTTCAGGTTCGGCATCGGGGTCAGCCACGG
>JBEGQK010000147.1:0-6062 GCA_041180985.1 Actinomycetota bacterium | reverse complement strand
TGGTGCTCGCCGCCGGCACCGCGTTCACGTCGGCGTCCGGTCAGTGCTTCACCGCCCGGTGGGCGTTCGCGCCCGTGTGCGGTTCCCACCTGTGGCTCACCATCATCACGTCACCCGAGATCTTCATCTTCACGTACTTCATGATCACGGACCCGCGAACCGTGCCGCAGGGCCGGGTCGGTCGCGTCATGTTCGGCGCGATGGTCGGCGTGGTCTGCGTGCTGTTGATGGCGCCGCAGAGCACCGAGTTCGGCACCAAGGTCGCATTGCTGTCGGGTCTCTCCGTCATGACCGCGGTCAGGCCGTTCCTCGAACGGTTCGTCCCGTCGGCGGGTGCGGATGATGACCGACTGCGGGTGTTCGCACGGCGCGTGCTCCGCGGCGACGGAGAACAAGCAGGCACCGCACTTCTCACGCGCCGCACTGCGTCCGTGTCGGTCGTCGTCGCCCTGATGATGGCGGCGCTGTCATTCGGTGCCCGCAGCGCCGAGGGGATCCTTGCTGGCGAGCCGGAGAACCTCGTCGGCCGCATGGCAGAGCGACTCGACCCCGCCACGTTCCCCACCATCACCGTCGACAGGGCCGTGACGGACTGGAACCACGAGATCGACGTTGCCGGAGCGCGACAGAACGTGCTCACTCTCGCCGAGAACCTCGCGCTCGAGAACCAAGCCCTCGTGGAACGCGACGATGCGCTGCTCACCGCGGTGGCTCACGGCGACAGGCTCGAGGCACTTCGTTCCCGACTGGCCGACGCACGGAAGTCCGGCAGGACCGTCCTCCAGAGGTACCGCATCGACACCGTGCGGGTGGCATTGCTCGTGCCGTTCGGCAGGCAGGACGGGCTCAGCCTCGGCATGGTCTCGCGCGGCACCGTGACCACCGAGACGCTCGATGCAACGGGCAAGACCGTGGCGTCCACCACCGGGCCGTTCGAGACGATGTGGGCGATGCGCCGTGCGACGGGAGCGCGATGGCTGACCGTCGCCGAGCTGCCCGTCTCGGATGCCCCCGCGCCGTAAGCCGCGGCGGAACGATGTCGACCCCATGAGACGGCGAACCGCGACAGCCATCGGGGTCGCGGCCGCTCTCTGCGCAGGACTCATCGCATGGTCGGCATCCCGCGGGACGACGCCGACCAGCGTGCCGAACCTGGTCGACGAGACGGGCAGCTCCGGAGTCGACCACGTGTACGACGGCGAGTTCCCGTTCTTCGTCGGCGGTGGTGTCGCCACTTTTGACTGCAACGGCGACGGGTTCCCGGAACTCTTCATGGCGGGCGGCACACGACCGGCCGCGCTGTACCTGAACAAGAGCACGGCGGGCGGGGCGCTCCGTTTCTCGCCGCTGCCGTCCGCCGTCACCGATCTCGTCTCCGTCACCGGCGCCTACCCGCTCGACATCGACGGTGACGCGGTGACCGACCTCGTCGTCCTGAGGCGCGGCGACACGCGGGTGCTGCGCGGCACCGGCGACTGCCGGTTCGACGACGTGACGCAAACGTGGGGACTCGGCGGGCAGAAGAACTGGACGGTGGGGTTCTCCGCGACGTGGGAGAGCGGGTCGAAGATGCCCACGCTCGCCTTCGGCAACTACCTCGTTCCCGACACCTACGACTGCGCCGACAACACCCTGTGGCGGCCTGAGGGTTCTTTGTACCGCGGTGCGCAACGGCTCCCCGGGCACTGCACGCTGTCGCTTCTCTTCTCGGACTGGAACCACGACGGCCACACCGACCTGCGCGTCAGCAACGACAGGAACTACGACAAGAACGCGAGCGAACAGTTGTGGCGCATGCGTCCTGGTGAGGCGAGCCGGGAGTACGGCGCGGCCGACGGGTGGCGGACGCTCACCATCTGGGGAATGGGAATCGCCAGCCAGGACCTCACGGGTGACGGCAAGCCGGAGATCTTCCTGACCAGCCAGGCCGACAACAAGCTGCAGACCCTGGAGAAGAACGCGGGCGGTCCGTCCTATGTCGACATCGCACTGGACCGCGGTGTCACCGCGCAGCACCCGTACACCGGGTCGGCGGTGCTCCCGTCCACGGCGTGGCACCCCGAGTTCGACGACGTGAACAACGACGGCCGCATGGACCTCTTCATCTCCAAGGGCAACGTCGATGCACAGGTCGACTATGCGGCCGAGGACCCGAACAACCTCCTGCTCGGCCGTGCCGACGGGACGTTCGAGGAGGCCGGTGACCGGGCGGGCATCGCGAACACCGCCCGCTCGCGCGGCGCTGCCCTCGTGGACCTGAACCTCGACGGCATGCTCGACCTCGTCGTCGTGAACAGGCGCGTGCCGGCGGAGATCCATCGCAACGTCGGGACCGGCAACGCCGACCATCCCGTCGCCACCGGTCACTGGGTGGGCGTGCGGCTGAGCCAGCCGGATGCGAACACGTGGGGCGTCGGTTCGTGGGTGGAGGTCCGCTCGAACGGCTGCACCGTCACGCGCGAGCTCACTGTCGGCGGCGGGCACGCGAGCGGTGACCTCGGCTGGATGCACTTCGGCCTGGGTGCGGCCGAGCGCGCGGAGGTGAGGGTGACGTTCCCGGGCACCACGCCGGGACCGTGGATGCCGGTCGACGCGGACGGGTTCTACGAGGTCGCTCGCGGCGGCACTGCCGCCACGCGCTGGCTGCCGGGCGGCTGACGAGCCGCGCCGGTCTCAGTCGAGTCCGGCGGGCTTCTTCCCCATGATGATCATCCCGAGAACGTCGTCCTTGGTGACCGAGTTCTTGTCGACGGTGCCGACGAGACGGCCCTGCATCATCACACTGATCCTGTCGGCGAGATCGAACACGTCGTGGATGTCGTGGCTGATGAGGAAGATGCCGATCCCCTCGGACTTCAACTGTGCGATCAGCTCGCGCACCTGCTCCGTCTCTGCCGGCCCGAGCGCCGCGGTGGGCTCGTCCATGATGAGGATGCGTGCATTGAAGTGCACCGCACGGGCGATTGCGACCGACTGGCGCTGACCGCCCGAGAGCGAGCGCACCGGCGTGCTGAGGTTCCTGAACCGGGGGTTGAGACGCTTCATCACGTCACGCGTGGCCGATGCCATGGCGGAATCATCGAGCGCGCCGAGCGACGTGCGCAACTCGCGGCCGAGGAAGAGGTTGCCGGCCGCGTCGATGTTGTCCGCGAGCGCGAGCTTCTGGTAGATCACCTCGATGCCGTGGGCGCGGGCGTCCCTCGGGTTGGCGATGGTGACCTCCTCCCCGTTCACGAGGATCCGGCCGGAGTCGGCGGGGCGCGCACCGGCGAGCGTGTGCATCAGGGTGGACTTGCCCGCACCGTTGCCGCCCACGAGTGCGACGACCTCACCGGGGTTCAGCGTGATGGTGACGCCGTCAACGGCGTGCAGGCCACCGAACGACACGTAGATGTCCCGCATCTCGACGAGCGGGGTGACGGAGGAAGAAGAACCTTGCATTGTTGACTCCTCGCTCATTGGCGGCCTGTCTGGATGACGAGAGCGGCAAGGGCCAGCCCGATCGACAACGCGACCGCAACGGTGCGGCGCTTGCCCACCCGGAGGGCGGCATCGATCGTGACTGCCGTGACGAGCACGACGCCGACGACGATGTCCTGCGACGGCGAGTCGATGCGGAGAAGCACCATGCCGGAGCGCAGCGACTGCATGATGACCGCGCCGAGAACCGCACCGGTGATGGTGCCGATGCCGCCGGCAAACGACGTGCCGCCGATGACGGCGGCAGAGATCACGTCGAGTTCGTTCTGAACGCCGAGGTTGGTGACCGCCGAGTTGAGTCGGGCGGTCTGGATGGCCGCGCTGACGGCACACAGCACGCCCATCAGCACGTACGTCATCATCAACGTGCGGCGGGTGTCGATGCCGCCGAGTTCGGCGGCCTCGGGGTTGCCGCCGATCGCGTAGACGTAGCGGCCGAACCGGCGGCGCCGGGACAGGTACACCATCCCCATGGTGACGAGGATGACGATGACGACCGGGTATGCGACGCCCGTGGGCGCCTTGGTGATCGGCGACTCGTAGCCGACCGCGACGAACGCGACCGCAGCGACGATCACCGCGCTGCCGATCACGGCGAGGCCGATGTCCACCGACACGGGCCTCGTGGCCAGGTCGTAACGGAGGCGGCGGCGGCGCGCGAACCAGATGGACGCACACGTGGCGGCGCAACCGAGAACACAGAGGATCCAGCTGCGCACCTCACCGAGCGAACCGTTCGGGCCACCACCGACGAGACGGAAGGTCTTGTCGAGCGGCGACAGCGTCTGGCCCTGCTCGCCCATCCGGAAGATCAGGCCGCGCCAGACGAGGAAACCGCCGAGGGTGACGATGAAGGCGGGAACCCCGCCGTACGCGATGACGGAGCCCTGGACGGCGCCGAGCAAGGCACCGAGAGCGACGCCCACTGCGAGGGCAACGATCCACGTGTACCAGTGGCCGTTGCCCAGACCGAAGGTCTCGGGGATCCACCTGGTCTGCACCATGGCCATGACGTACCCGAGGAAGCCGAGCAGGGACCCCACCGAGAGGTCGATGTTGCGCGACACGATGATCAGCACCATGCCCGTCGCCATGACGGCGATGGACGAGCTCTGGACCGAGAGGTTCCAGAGGTTCCGGGACGTGAGGAAGTCACCACCGGAGAGGATGTGGAACGCCACCCAGATCACCGCGAGAGCAGCGATCATGCCGGCGAGTCTCGTGTCCACCTCGGTCGAGGCGAGGAACGAACGCCAGTCGCGGCGATTCTCCGTTGTCGGGGTGCTCGTCGACCCCTGCGTCGTGTCCGTCACTTTAGGTACTCCGTGGAATGTGTCGGGATGTGGTCACAACAAGAACGTGCCCCCCGCCCCTGGGGGCGGGGGGCACGTCGCGTTTCACGTGTGCGGCTGCCCGATCACGGGCAAGCGGCCACCGAACCTGCAGCAACGCCGTTGCAGACGTTCTCCTTGGTCGTCCAACCGGCGTCGATCACTTCGCCCAGGTTGTCCTGGGTGATCGGCTTCGGCGTGAGGAAGATGGACGAGATGGAGTTGCCACCGGGCGTGGTGAACGGTGCAGCACCGGAGATTGCCGATGCGTCCGGGTTGCCACAGAGTGCGACAGCAGCCTCACCGGCCGCCTTGCCGAGCTCGCGGGCATCCTTCCAGACGGTCAGCGACTGGGTGCCGAGACCGACGCGGTTCAGGGCTGCCTGCTCGGCGTCCTGACCCGACACTGCAACCTTGCCTGCGAGACCCTGGGCCTCGAGAGCGGCGATCGCGCCACCGGCCATGCCGTCGTTCTCTGCGAGAACTGCGTCAACCTTGTTGCCCTCAGCGGTCAGCACCTGCTCCATGGTGGCCTGTGCGTTCTTCGGGTCCCAGTTGTCGGTGTAGGTCTCGCTGACGATCTTGATGTCGCCGGACTTCACTGCCTCGCCGATGACCTCTTCGTAACCCTCGCGGAGGAAGTCAGAGTTTGCGTCTGCCTTGTTGCCCTTGATGATGACGTAGTTGCCCTTCGGGACGCGCTTGAAGATCTCCTCGGCCTCGAGCTTGCCGACACCCTTGTTGTCGAACGTGAGGTAGAGGGCCTTCGGCTCCTCGATCAGACGGTCGTACGCAACGACCGGCACGCCGGCCTCGATTGCGCTGGACACTGCCGGCTTGATGGCCGTGCCGTCCTGTGCGAGCACGATGAGTGCCTTTGCGCCCTGCGAGATGAGGTTCTCCAGGTTCGTTGCCTGGGTCTCGGCCGACGACTTCGCGTCGTTCGAGATGTAGGTGCCGCCAGCAGCTTCGATTGCTGCCTTGATGGCCGGCTCGTCCCACTTTGCCCAGCGCTCTTCCTGGTAGTTGTTCCACGACACACCGACAGTGCACGCACCACCGGCTGCTGCGGTGGTGTCCGTGCCAGCATCGCTGTCGGATCCGCCGCACGCTGCGAGCACCATCGCGCTCACAGCCGCAAGAACAAGAATCTTCCTTGATTTCATTGTTTGTTCTCCCCTAATGAGATGCCACTGATGGCACTGGCGGAAGAGGGTAGCAGAGAATTCCATGCGCCCGTGAATGTCAATC
>JBEGQK010000146.1:0-3272 GCA_041180985.1 Actinomycetota bacterium | reverse complement strand
CGTTGCTCGCACCCGGCTTGATGGGCGGGGGCCTGCTGCTGTTCGCGAATGCCTTCAGCGCGTATGCGACGGCGTACGCGCTGTCATCGGGTGGGTCGAAGCTCGTTCCCGTGCAGATCCGCTTCTTCCTTCAGGGCAACACGATCACCGGCAAGGGGAACCTGGGCTACGCACTCGCCGCTTGGATGATCATCATCCTCGCCGTCGTGATGGGCGCCTACTTGATGTTGCGCCGCCGTGCGGAATTGTGGCGCTCATGAGGAAGTCGCGCCTGCCCATGTGGGAGTGGTCCGTGATCGCCGTGTGCGCGGTCTTCTTCGTCGTGCCGATGCTGACAATGGCGCGCTTCGCCCTGCAGCGCGTGCCCGTCGTGCTCCTCGGACGGCACACCCTCTTCTCCCGGTGGACGCTGAAGGGCGTCACCAGCACGCTCTCGGACGAGAAGTTCCGCCCTGCCATGTTCCTCAGCGTGCGCCTCGGGATCCTCACCGTCGCCCTGGTCCTTCTGCTCATGGTGCCGACGGTGCTGTGGGTGCATGTCAGGGCTCCCCGTTGGAGGTCGGCGGTCGAGATCATGAGCATGCTCCCGTACGTGGTCCCGCCGATTGCGCTCGTCGTCGGCGTGTCGGGCGCGTTCCGCGCGACCATCCCGTCTCTCGTGGCCAGCAACTACGGCCTCGTCCCCCTGTACGCCGTGTTGTGCCTGCCGTTCGCGTTCCGTTCTCTCGATGCCGGCGCATCGTCGCTGGACCTGCGCACGCTCGTCGACGCCGGCCGAAACCTCGGTGCGGGCACGGGTCGTCTCCTCTGGTCGGTGCTGCTTCCGAACATGGCCGTGCCGATCGCCGCGACCGGGTTCCTCAGCTTCGCGGTGGTGATGGGCGAGTTCGCCGTCGCATCGTTGTTGCTGAAGCCCACGCTGCCCGCCTACATGGTGGAGGCACAGGGCCAGGAGCCGCAGGGCGCGATGGCGGTCGCGCTCCTGCTCCTCATCCTCACGTCTGCAATGTTCGTCATCATCGGGCGGATGAACAAGCGCAGGAACCTCTCACCCACGAATGGATTCATCGTATGAGCCAGCTTGAGTTCGCATCAATCACGAAGAAGTACGGCGACGTGACCGCGCTCGACAATTTCACCCTCACCGTTCCCGGCGGGAAGCTCGTGTCGCTGCTCGGCCCCAGCGGATGCGGCAAGACGACGGCCCTGCGCGTGGCGGCGGGTTTCGAGCAGGTCGAGACCGGACGCCTCGTTGCCGGGGGTCACGTCATCTCGCACGTGCCGCCGCAGAACCGGCACATGGGAATGGTGTTCCAGAACTACAGCCTGTTCCCGCACATGACAGTGCTCGAGAACGTCATGTTCGGCCTGACAGTGCGTCGCGCGGAACGAGAGAAGAAGAAGTCGCAAGCCATGGACATGCTCGGGTTGGTGCAGCTGCCCCATGTCACGGACCGGTACCCGCACCAGCTCTCCGGCGGCCAGCAGCAGCGGGTGGCGCTCGCGCGCGCGCTCGTGTTCCAACCCTCGGTTCTCCTGCTGGACGAACCTCTCAGCGCACTCGATGCCAAGGTGCGTGTGGAGGTGCGCGAGGTGATCCGTGACCTGCAGACGCAACTGGGCACCACCACCGTCTTCGTCACCCACGACCAGGAAGAGGCGCTGACAATCAGTGACATCGTGTGCGTGATGAACGAGGGCCGCGTGCAGCAGGTGGGAACGCCCCGCGAGGTCTACGACACGCCGGCCAACGAGTTCGTCGCGCGGTTCGTCGGTGATTCGGTCATGGTCCCCGTTGCCGGGGGGAACATGCTGTCGCGACCCGAGAATCTCTCCGTTTGGTCCGAGGGAGCCGCACCAGGGGACGCCCTCGCGGTTCTGAACGGCTGGGTGGAGGGCGTCGACTTCCACGGCGCGACATCCGACGTGCGAATCCGTCTGCACGGGTCCGACCATGTCGTCATCGCGAGGGTTCTCGGGTCCACCGGCTCGGTCGTGAGGTTCGGCGAGCGGGTCTCCGTGGCAGTCCACAGGTTTTTCACCACCTTGTGAATAGTCACCTCAATGTGACGTGGGCGTGGCCGCGCGTTCATGTTCGTGGGGCACAGTAGGAACGTGCTCGACGTTGTTGCACCAGGCGGATTCACCAGGCAGGACAACAATCTCCACGTCACCAGGCGCCAGCTGCTGAGGTTCGCCGACGTCCGGCGGTTCGTGGCGGGCCAGGGCCTCAGCCAGGTGGCCGACGCGATGATGACGGTGACACTCGCGCATCACCTGTTGTTCATGAAGTCGGACGGGCCAACGGTCTCACGCCTGATGCAGACAGTCGTCGCGGCCCTCGTTCCTCTCGTGGTGGCCGGTCCCCTCGCAGGCGTCATCGCGGACCGCGTCTCGCGCCGCGGCATCCTCGCCGGGGGCCAAGCGGCGCGGGTCATCATCGCGCTCACCATGGCATGCGTGATCGCGGCCGGCGGGCAGACCCCGCTCCTGGTGCTGTGGGGAGCGTCCTTGTGCCTGAACCGCGTGATGTACACCGCGCGCTCTGTCTCGGTCCGCCACATCGTGCGCCAGCACGAACTGGTCGCGATGGACTCCCTCCTGCTGACCGTCGGCGGTGTCGCCGGCGCGGTCGGCGGGAGCATCGGGGTGGGTGGCATGAACCTCTTCGGCACCGCGACGATCCTCGGCGCCGCGGTGTTGCACGCAGTCTCCGGGGTTCGGTACGCGCGGGTCCGCGCACATTTGGGTGGCGGCACCGACCACACCATCGCGGAGTGGTCCGACGCGAGGGAGAAACTGTCGGAGGCGAAGTTCATTTATGCCATCGCGTCGACGAGCGCCCACCGCCTGCTGTCCGGCGCGATGTTCTCGATCGTGCTCCTCGTCATCGATGCCCGCATGTCGGGGTCGGCATCCGGGTACGCGCTCGCGGCGGGTGCATGCGGCACCGGGACGCTTGCGGGTTCGACCACCGCGGAGTGGTTCAACGAGCGCTTCCCCCGCAGGTCCATGGCGGTCCTCGCCTACTCACTGTCGGCTGTTGCACTGTGCGGGGCCCTCGTGGTGGACACCCGGAACGCCTTCATGGCCGGCCTCTTCGCGTGCGCGTTCCTCTTCCAGAACCTGCGCGTGTGCACGGACGCCACCATCCAGAAGAACGCAGCGCGCGGTGCGGGCGGACGAACCTTCGCGATCTACGACCTCAGCTACAACATGGCCTACCTGGCCGGCATCCTCGCCGGGCTCGGCCTCACGTACGCCACCTCGTA
>JBEGQK010000145.1:0-4336 GCA_041180985.1 Actinomycetota bacterium | reverse complement strand
GCCGCGCCGCGTCATGGACGAGGACGATGGTTGCCTCGGCGGGCACGGCAGCCAGTCCGCGCCGGACCGATTCGCTGCGGGTGGCGCCGCCCTCCACCTGGTGCGGGCCGGTCGCCTGGCCCTTCGGCACCACGGTGACGACACCCATTGAATGGCGTTCGGCCTCCTCGACGGCCCAGTCCACGACCCTCTTGCCCCCGAGACGCTCGAATTGCTTGGCACTGCCGAACCGGAGCCCGGATCCCGCCGCCACGACGATGGTCCAGACGTTCTCTTTCTCGGGCATGAGCGAAGGGTAGTACCGTCATCCCTTGTATGGCACACGAACAAGTACTTGCCGACACCGAAATCTTCGCCAAGGCACCCGCAAACGTGCTGACGGCCGTCGGTGCATCGGGGACCATCCGCAACCTCGTGCGCGGTGACGTGCTGTTCGAGGAGGGTGACGAACCCGAGAGCCTCTTCATCGTGCTGTCCGGACGCATCGCCATCGCCATCGGCAACCGTCCGTTCGACCACCGCGAGAGCGTGGTCGCGTTGATGGACGACGGAGCACTCTTCGGAGAGATGGGCATGCTCGACAAGGGAACCCGGTCCGCCGGTGCGCGCGCCATCGAAGCGGCATCCGTTCTCGAGATCCCCTACGCGGCGGTTCTCTCGCAGCTCGAGGCGCACCCCGAGCTCATGTGGAACGTCGTGAAGATGCTCGTCACGCGCCTGCGCGCGATGGACTCCGCACTTGCCGACAGCGTTTTCCTCGACGTCACCGGCCGCACCGCGAAGCGACTGCTGGAACTATCAGGCGGCAACGACACGTTCACGCTGCCCGTCACGCAGGAAGAACTCGCCGGCATGGTCGGCGCGTCACGCGAGCGCGTGAACAAGGCGATCGCCAGCTTCATCAAGCTGGGTTGGCTGGAGCAGCAGGACCGTCACTACGTGATCCTGAAGCGCCCGTCGCTGGAGCAGCGCTCCAAGTAACCGTCCGCTCAGGCGAGCGCGCCGAGCAACCACTCCTTCGCCCGCGCGTACGCATCCGCTGCGTCGTCGGGCCTGTGCACCGGACGTGACGGGTCGTGCGCGAATGCGTGTTCCGCCTCCGGGTACACCACGCACGTTGCTCCCGTCGCGCGCAGCTTCTCGATGTCGGCTGACGGCGTGTACGGGTCGCGGCCGCCGAGGATCGCGAGCACCTTCGTCGCATCACCGTTCGCGATGTGCTCGAGCGGCTCCACCTGCGTGGGGCTGCGCCACGCCTCGGGGATCGTGATCATCCCGTAGAACGGCACGATGCGCGCGAACCGCGTGCTGCGCGCGGCCTTGAAGCAGTACATGCCGCCGAGGCAGTACCCGATGAGCCCCGTCACCGGTGTGCCGAGCACGTCGGCTGCCTGCTCGAGGTCGCGCAGGTTCGCGTTGTCGTCGAGCTTCGGGATGGTGGCGGCGCGCGGCGCCATGTCATCGAGCGGCAGGTCGAGACCGGGGAACGGTTCCACAGCGATGACCGACATCTGCCACTGCTCGGCCAGGTTGCGCACCATCTCGTCGTAGAGGGGTCGCAGGCCCCAGATGTCGCAGGCGATGACCATCCCCATCCGCGGGTTGTCGACGGTGTGCAGTTCGGCCGGCGTGCCGGAAGGGAGCGTGATGCGCATGGCACGAAGTATTGCCGAACGAATCCCCGCGGGTGAGACCGCAGGTGAGACCAGGGGCGAGACCGCGGGTGAACCGTGCACCGCACCGTGCGGCCATGACACTCACAACAGAGCTCGACGAGCCCCACACCGACCCTGCACTCTGCCCCCACCGGGCCCACACCAGGGAGATGCCGCCCCGCACGGCCGCCTACCCGTTGGTGCGCACCACTGCGCTCGACGGGCCCGGCCGCCAGTTGATGACGGAATGGGAGGCGCTGTCCCGGAAGCGCGCGACGATCAGCACGATCAATTCGTGGGGCATCTTCGGTCACGAGATCAACGAACTGGACGACGTCCTCGTGGCGCTCGGTTTCGGTGGTGCCGTGGACGACAGCGACAGCGACCACCTGCTGTGGCACATGGTCGTGCTCGCCGAGAACGACCTGCTCGCGGCGCGCATCGTCCTGCACCGCGTGATGCCCGCACTGATGGCCGTCGCCAAGCGGCGCGGGGCGATCACGCAGGGCGGCATCGACAGCGCCCTCGGCGACATCATCCCCGCGGCGTGGGTGGTGATCCGCACGTTCCCGCACCAACGACGCCTCGCGAAGATCGCGGCGAACATCGTGCTCGACAGCGAGTACCACGCGTTCGTGCGCGAGGCGCGCCTGCGCCGCGTCACCGAGATCTCGGTGGCGCCCGAGATGTTCGGGGCGACGCGCCAGGTGTCCCAGCGACTGGTGACGGATGCAGAACTGAACGCCGTGCTGACGGAGGCGGAGTCGCGCGGCGTGCCGGCGGAGATGATCGACCTGCTGCGCCGTTTCGGGCTGGGCAACAACAGCGACGCGATCGCCGCCGAGACCGGATGGTCACCGCGCACGATCCGCAACCACCGACGTGCGGCGCTCGATGCGGTGCGCGAGGCCCTGCGCGACCGCGATTGACCCGCGCTTGCTAGTGGGTCAGCTTCACGCGGCGGAGGCGCAGGCTGTTCGTCACCACGAACACCGACGACGACGCCATCGCGAGCCCGGCCCACATCGGGTTCATCATCCCGGCAGCCGCCAACGGGATGGCGGCCACGTTGTACGCGAACGCCCAGAACACGTTCGCCTTGATGGTGCGCAGTGTCGCGCGTGACAGGCGGATCGCATCGACCACAAGGCGCAGGTCGCCGCTCACGATGGTGAGGTCGCTCGCCTGCATCGCCACGTCCGTGCCGCCACCCATGGCGATTCCGACATCGGCCTGTGCGAGGGCGGCTGCGTCGTTCACGCCGTCGCCCACCATCGCCACGGCGTACCCGCGCTGCTGCAGGTCGGTCACCACGGCCACCTTCTCCTCGGGCATGACACCCGCATAGAGATGGTGTTCGTCGGTGTCGATGCCCACCTGCACGGCGATCGCACGGGCGGTCTCGGCGTTGTCACCGGTCAGCAGGACGGGGGCGAGGCCCATCACCTTCAGGTCGGCGATGGCGGCGGCGCTCGTGGGCTTCGGCTGGTCGGCAACGGCGAACATCGCGCGGGCCTGGCCGTCCCACGCCGCGATCACCGCGGTGTGGCCGTGCTGGCGGGCGGCCGCGAGCGCCTGCTTCAGCACGCCGGGGATGATGACGAGGCGCTGGCGGAACACTTCCTCGCGACCGACGGTCACGATGCTGCCTCCGAGACGCCCTGTTGCACCGACGCCCGGGAGCGAGGCAAACTCGTCGAGCGCGGGCAGCGTGCCCAGTTCGTTCTCCGCGGCGGCAGCGATCGCGCGAGCGATCGGGTGCTCGCTCGCCTTCTCCACCGCGCCGACGAGACGGAGTGCGTCCTCCCGCGCGATGCCGTCGACGCACACGATGTCGACAAGCGTCATCTGGCCGGTGGTCACAGTGCCCGTCTTGTCCAGCACGACGGTGTCGATGCGCCGCGTGCTCTGGAGAACGTCGACTCCCTTGATGACGATGCCCATCTGCGCGGCACGTCCACTCCCCACCATCAACGCGGTCGGCGTGGCGAGTCCCAGCGCGCACGGGCACGCGATGATGAGAACGGCGACAGCGGCGCTGAACGCGGCATCGGTCTGGCGGCCGATCATCAGGCCGATGACCAACGTGCCGAGGGAGATCGCGAACACCACGGGCACGAAGACCGAACTCACCTTGTCTGCGACGCGCTGCACGGGTGCCTTGGTCGCCTGTGCGTCGCGCACCAGTTTCGCCATCCGGGCGAACGTGGTCTCCGACCCCACGCGCGTCGCACGCACGAGCAGGCGACCGTTCAGGTTCACCGTGGCCGAGGTGACCGAATCGCCCTTGGTCACGTCGACCGGCACGGACTCGCCGGTGATCATGCTCATGTCGACGGACGACGAGCCGTCCTCCACCACACCGTCGACGGCGATCTTCTCGCCAGGTCGCACCACCACGATGTCGTCGAGGCGCACGACGGATGCGGGAATGGACGTCTCCACGCCGTCACGGACGACAGTCGCGAACTTCGCGCCGAGCGCCAGCAACGAACGGAGCGCGTCGCCCGCTGTGTGCTTCGCTCGCGTCTCCAGGTAACGGCCGGTCAGGATGAACGCGGTCACCGTCGCGCCCACCTCGAAGTAGACGTGCGTGTTGCCGCCGTGCGTCATGGACATGCCGTCCATGACCATGGTGGTGCCGATCGCGTCACCCCAGATGAGCGCGTAGATGCTCCATG
>JBEGQK010000144.1:0-3650 GCA_041180985.1 Actinomycetota bacterium | reverse complement strand
GTGCCGCCGGAGAACCGGCCGTCCGTGATGAGTGCGACGGTGCTGCCGAGGCCCGCACCCTTCAGGGCGCCGGTGATGGCGAGCATCTCGCGCATGCCGGGGCCACCCTTCGGACCCTCGTAACGGATCACGATGACGTCGCCGTGGTTGATGCGTCCGGTCATGATGGCGTCCATCGCGCCGTCCTCGCCGTCGAACACGCGGGCGGGACCCTCGAACTGCAACTGGTCCTTCGTGAGCCCGGCGACCTTCACGACCGAACCGTTCGGCGCGAGCGAACCGACGAGCACGTTGATGCCGCCCTCCTTGTGGATCGGGTCGGCGAGCGGGTGCACGACGTCACCATCGGGCGCGGGCGGGTTGATCTCGGCCAGGTTCTCGGCCATCGTCTTGCCGGTGCAGGTGATCACGTCACCGTGCAGCAGACCGGCATCGAGCAGGTGCTTCATGACCACGGGCACGCCACCGATGCGGTGCATGTCGCTCATGTGGTACTTGCCGCCGGGCTTCGTGTCCGCGATGTGCGGCACCTTGTCGGCGATGCGGTTGAAGTCATCGAGCGACAGTTCCACGCCGGCCTCGTACGCGATGGCCAGCAGGTGGAGAACCGCGTTCGTCGAACCGCCGAGCGCATTGACCACGGCGATGGCGTTCTCGAACGCCTTCTTCGTCATGATGTCGCGTGCGGTGAGACCGAGACGGAGCATGTTGACGACGGCCTCTCCGGCACGTTCGGCATCGCTCTCGCGCGACCTGTCGATCGCCGGCGCTGACGCGGAGCCTGGCAGGCTCATGCCGAGTGCCTCGGCGATCGATGACATGGTGTTCGCGGTGAACATCCCGCCGCACGCGCCCTCGCCGGGGCATGCCGCACGCTCGATGTCGGTGAGCTCGCCCTCGGTGATGGTGCCGGCGGCACAGGCGCCGACGGCCTCGAACACCGTGGTGATGTCGATGTTGTTGCCCTTGTAGACGCCGGGCATGGTGGAGCCGTTGTAGACGAAGACGCTCGCGAGATTCAGGCGCGCGGCCGCCATCAACATGCCGGGGATGGACTTGTCACAGCCGGCGAGACCGACGAACCCGTCGAAGCGCTCGGCGTGGACCACCGTCTCCACAGAGTCCGTGATGACCTCGCGCGACACGAGCGAGGCACGCATGCCCTCGTGACCCATGCTGATTCCGTCGGACACCGTGATGGTCCCGAACTCGAGTGCCACGCCGCCGGCGGCGCGCACACCCTTCTTCGCACTCTCCGCCAGTCGGCGAAGTGACACGTTGCACGGCGTGACCTCGTTCCAGCTGGAGGCAATACCGATCTGCGGCTTCACCCAGTCGTCGTCCCCCAGACCGACGGCGCGGAGCATCGCGCGGGCCGCCGCCTTCTGGATGCCGTCGGTGACGTCGCGGCTGCGGGGCTTGATGTCGATGGGAGTGCCGTCAGGGGTCTGAGCCATGGCTTCAGGCTATTGGGCGTCGGCGGTTGCCCTCTCAGTGGCAGGTGCTGCCGGTGCAGCCGGGGTCGGACCCTTCTTGCGGAGGTAGAGCCAAGCCACGGGCACGAGGTAGGCAAAGTAAGCGATGACCCGGATGTTCTCGGCCTCGTTGTGCCAGCCGAAGAAACCCTTCATGAAGTCGTAGAAGGTTCCCTTCGCCCAGATGCCGCTCGACAGCGACCAGGCCGGCGAGACCAGCCACCCGGACTCGAACCCGAGCAGCTCGCGGTACTCGTGGAAGAACTTGCCGAACAATCCCGCTGCGAAAAGGATCAACAGGGCACCGGTGACGTTGAAGAACGTGCGAAGGTTGAGCCTGTTGCCGCCGGCGTAGACGAGACGACCCAGAACCGCGGCGACGGCGAGACCCGCAAGACCGCCGATGACGACGGAGGTGCCCGAGGAAGATGCCGTCTCGGCCGACAACAGGAACAGCACGGTCTCGAGCCCCTCGCGCAGCACCGCGACGAATGCAATGGTGGCGAGGGCGCGGGTGGTGGAGGCAGCGTCAATGGCTGCGCGGAACTCGGCACCCATGTTGCGCGCGTGGTCGCGCATCCAGAAGATCATCCACGTGAGGACGCCCGCAGCGAGGATCGCGATCGTGCCTTCGATGAACTGCTCGGCCTTGCCCTCGAACTCACCGACGAACCGGTGGAAGAGCAACCCGGCGACCAAGCAGAAGCCCACCGCCACACTGGAGCCCTTCCAGACATGCACGACGTCGGCGCGACGCTCGCTCTTGACCAGGTACGACACGAGAATCGCGAGGACGAGTGCGATCTCGAGTCCTTCTCGAAGCGTGATGAGAAATGCAGCTCCCACAGGGTGTCCTATCGTCGGGGGTTGTTAGGTAGACCTAATGTTAGGCAACCCATACAGCCGGCGTCAACCCGCCCCTCGGACTTTCTATCGACGGTCGGGCGGGGCCCCGAATCCGAAGAGGTGGCTGGCCACCTTGCGCATCTGGATCTCCTCGGACCCCTCGGTGATGCGGTAGCGGCGGTGGTGCCTGTAGATGTGCTCGAAGGGCATGTGACGGCTGTAGCCGACTCCCCCGCATGTCTGCATCGCGCGGTCGGCGGCGTCACACGCGAGCCGGTTGGCCCTGTAGTTGCACATGGCCACGAGATGCGTGACCTCCATGTGGTGGCGCTTGTCGAGCATCGATGCGGTGTAACGGATGAGCTGTCGGAGCATCGCCGCCTCCGTGTGCAGCTCCACCAGAGGGAACTGGATGCCCTGGTTCACGCTCAGCTTCTTGCCCCAGGTGATGCGCTCGTTCG
The DNA here is from genome assembly GCA_041180985.1 of Actinomycetota bacterium. Classification (GTDB taxonomy): domain Bacteria; phylum Actinomycetota; class Acidimicrobiia; order Acidimicrobiales; family Ilumatobacteraceae; genus UBA2093. Next base: position 868 of record JBEGQK010000144.1, on the reverse strand, counting down.
AGTAGCGCACCGCCTCGTTCACGCAGAACTGCGCGGCACCGAGCGATGATGCCGCCTGACGGATGCGGTTCTCGTGCACGAAGTGCTGCGCGAGCGCGAGCCCCTGCTCGGGCGGTCCGAACACCGCGTCCTGGCCGACACGCACGTCAGTGAGCGACACCTCGGCATGGTCGGTGGGCATGTTGAACGTCCACCAGAAGAACTCCACCTTGAAGCCGGGTGAGTCGGTGGGCACGAGGAAGGCGGTGATGCCCTTCGGGTCTCCTGCATTGCCGCTGGTCCGGGCGAAAATGATGTCGTGGGTGGCGTGGTGCAGGCCGCTGTTCCACCGCTTCATCCCGTTCAGCACCCACTCGTCGCCGTCGCGGTACGCGGTTGTCTCCATGTACGTGGCGTCGCTGCCGTGGTTCGGCTCCGTGAGACCGAACGCGAGGCGCTTCGTGCCGTCGAGGAAGCCGGGCATCCACTCCTTCTTCTGCTCCTCCGTGCCGAAGTCGCGCATCATGAGCACCGTGGGGAAGTTGCCCACGATCGACGACTCGTTCTGCAGGTCGTTGTGCAGGCCGAGACCCTTCGTGGCGAGGTGCTCGCGGATGATCGCCATCTTCAGGTTGCTGGCCTCCTGCCCGCCGAACTCGCGCGGCAGGGCGAGACGCAACCAGCCGGCCGCATCCGCACGCCTGCGCATCTCGCGCAGGAGTGCCTCCCAGTCGGCACGCGGCACGCCCCCGTTCTCGAAGTCGGTGCGGGCCCACTCGCGACGGTGGTCGAAGAACCGCATGTTGTCGTCCTGGTTCTGGAGCGGGACGATCTCGCGCTCGATGAACGCGTCGAGCTGGTCCAGCGTCTCCTGGATGTCTGCGGGAAT
>JBEGQK010000143.1:0-3274 GCA_041180985.1 Actinomycetota bacterium | reverse complement strand
TGCTCGTCGCCACCGCGTTCGTGCTCTACGGGGTGGAACCGTCCGCGGCAGGGTGGGCGGAGGCATTCGTCACCATGGTGACCGCCACCGTCGGGCTGGGCTTCGTGGGTACCCTGTACGGCGGTCTCGCTGCCGGTGCGAGAGGCCGCGAGACGCTGCTCCCGCTGCTCCTCCTCCCGGTGGTGGCACCCGTTCTCATTGGTGCGACCCGCGCCACCGAGGCGGCCTTCGGCAGTGGCGGCGCCACCGTCTCCGAGGGGTGGCCGTGGATCGGCCTCCTCGCGGTGTTTGCGGTGCTGTTCGGCGCGGCTGGGTCGGTTGCATTCGGTCCGTTGGTCGACGAGTGACTGGGTCCGGCACCGCCGGATCCGGTCACGACAGCCGAATGGGACGAACTGACCCCCACCCACAAGACTGAGACAGTGACGATGAGCGAACACACCACCGGCACGCCTGCCACGCGGCGCCTCGGTTTCGTCGTCATCGTGTTGATGTCGTTGCTGGCACTCAGCGGTCTGTGGTGGTCCGCGGAGGACGTCGTGCAGGGCAGCACGGTGCGCATCATGTACGTGCACGTGCCTTCCATCTGGGTCGCTTACATGGCGTTTGGTCTGACCGCCGCCTGTTCGGCCGCGTATCTCTCGGGAAGGAACCGCTCGGTTGCGTGGGACCGGGTCGCCGGTGCCAGTGCCGAGATCGGTGTCATGTTCGTGGCGGTCTCACTCGTCACGGGCAGCCTGTGGGGTCGCCTCACGTGGGGCACCTACTGGGTGTGGGACGCGCGCCTCACCAGCACCGCGTTCCTCTTCATCACGTACGTCGGCTACCTCGCGGTGCGCCGGCTCGGCGGCACGCTGCGCCAGCGCGCGCGCCGGTCGTCCGTGCTCGCGCTCCTCGCCGTTCTCGAGATCCCGTTGGTGCACTTCAGTGTCACGCTGTGGCGCTCGCTCCACCAGAACGCATCAATCGCCGACCCGAACGCCAAGGTGCAGATGGACGGTCTCATGCTCTTCACCCTGTTCCTCGGGCTCTTCGCGTTCACGGCACTCTTCGTGTGGATGGTGCTGCACCGGCAGCGAGTCATCCACCTCGAGGACACCGTGGCTGACCGCGGTCTCGACGCCGCGATTGCGGACCGTCGCGACGAGGTGAGCAAGTGAAGCACGCAACGTTCATCATCGGCAGCTGGGTGCTGACGTTCGCATCCGTCATCGGGTACTCGTCCTGGGTTGTGCGCCGGGGCCGACAACTCGCAAAGAACGCCACGAAGGACGAGATGCCGTGGACCTGACGCCGCGCACCCCGGCAGACGGGCCGCAGGACGGTCCCGCCGTCGGGAAGAAGCGCAAGCGGGCACCGGCCGTCATCGTCGTCCTTGCGCTCGTGTTCGGAGGTGTCGTCGTCACGAAGTTCCTCACCAGCGCCATCGACTACTACTGCAACGTCGACGAGGTCGGTGTCCGCAGCGGATGCAACGGCGAGCGCCGCATCCGCATCCAGGGCATCGTGAAGAAGGACTCCCTCTCGAAGTCCGACGGCACGACCACGTTCGTCATGGAGTGGAACAAGAAGGAAGTGAAGGTCAGCTATCTGGGTGACCCGGGTGGCATCTTCCAGGAGTGCATCCCCGTGGTGGCGCACGGTCGCATGAACGGCGACGTCTTTAACAGCGACCGGATCGAGGTCAAGCACTCGAACCAGTACGTCGAGAAGAACAAGGCGCGTTTCGACGCGGCGGACAAAGAGGCGGCCGCGTGCTCGGTGTCGCAGGGCTAGCCGGCCCGCTCGGCCGCGCCGCACTGACGGTCGGTCTCGTCGGCGCGGTGTTCGGGCTCATCGCCGCCGTGATGGGCACGCGCCAGAACGACCCGAAGGTTCTGCGTCTGATGCCGCGCTTCGCGGTGCTCAGCGGAGTCGCCTCTGTCGGCGCGTTCGCCTGCATGGAGTGGGCGATGATCACCCGCGACTTCTCCCTCGCCTACGTGCAGAAGGTTGGTTCGTGGAGCACGCCGGCCTTGTTCAACTTCACCGCGGTGTGGAGCGCGCTCGAGGGTTCGATCCTGCTGTGGCTGATGGTGCTCACGCTGCTGACAATCGGCATTGCCGTGAAGTACCGCGCGAAGCTCACCGACCCGATGGTCGGATGGGCGCTCGCCACCATGTTCTTCGTCGGGATCTTCTTCTTCGTGCTGACGCTCGGTCCGGCGAACCCGTTCGCGCTCGGGCCGAAGGGGGTTCTCGACGGTCCGGGACCGAACCCGCTGCTGCAGAACCACATCCTCGTTCTCTTCCACCCGCCGATCCTGTACCTCGGCTACGTCGGTTTCACCGTGCCGTTCGCTTTCGCGATCGGCGCGTTGGTCACGGGCCGGGTGGGCGAGGGGTGGTTGGTGGAGACACGACGTTGGGCCCTCTTCTCGTGGGGCTTCCTCACGTTCGGCATCGTTCTCGGCAGCTGGTGGAGCTACGAGGTGCTCGGATGGGGCGGCGTGTGGGCGTGGGACCCGGTGGAGAACGCATCGTTCATCCCGTGGCTCACCGGCACCGCGTACATCCACTCGGTCCTCGTTCAGGAGCGGCGCGGCATGCTGCGCGTCTGGAACCTGTCGTTGCTCGTCTCCACGTTCTCGCTGACGATCCTCGGAACGTTCCTCACCCGGTCCGGTGTGCTGAACAGCGTGCACGCATTCAGTGACAGCCAGATCGGGCCGTACCTGCTCACCTTTTTCGCCGTCATCCTCGTGATCTCCGTGGTGCTGATCGGGTGGCGCGGTGACGTGCTCCGTTCGCCCGGCACCATCGACTCGCCGGTGTCGCGCGAGGGTGCATTCCTCGCCAACAACGTGCTCTTCAGCGTGTTCGCGTTCATCGTTCTGCTCGGCACCGTTTTCCCGCTCATCGTGGAGGCAGCGCAGAACCGCCAGTTGGTGGTGGGTGAGCCCTTCTTCGACCGGCTCGGTGTGCCCGTCGGGCTCACGATGCTGTTCCTCATGTGCATCGCGCCCGTGCTGCCGTGGCGCAAGGCGAGTGGTGAGCTGCTCTCGCAGCGCCTGTTCTGGCCGGCATGGGGCGGAACGCTCGCATTGCTCGTCAGCGTGCTGGTCGGTGCCACCGGCATCGAACCGCTCCTCACGTTCTTGCTCGGCGGTTTCGCGGCCGGTGCGGCGTTGCGTCAGCTGGCTCTCGCCACGCGCCGCCAGGGACTGCGCGGGCTCGTCGGCCGGGCGAACGGCGGCATGGTGGTGCACATCGGCGTCATCCTCATCGCGGTCGC
>JBEGQK010000142.1:0-5456 GCA_041180985.1 Actinomycetota bacterium | reverse complement strand
TCAGCGCCTCGATGTCGCAGAACTCGCTCGCTGCGATGTGGGTGCTGCGCAGCTTCACCTGCGGAGCCATGCCTGCCTCGAACGCCTCCTGCCACCGCGGTGCGCAGAGACACCACTGGTCACCCGCCTTCAGGCCCGCGAACCCGTACTGGGGCATCGGCGTGCTGAGGTCGTTGCCGACGCTCTTCGAGAACGCGAGGAACTCGTCCGTCATGACGGCACAGACCGCGTGGACACCCACGTCGTCGCCACCGACCTCGCAGCATCCCGTTCGGTAGAAGCCCGTGAGCGGGTCGGTGCAGCAGGTCTGCAACGGTTCGCCGAGGACGTTGACCTGGTCGGTGGAGGTGAATCCTTCTGTCATGTCAGCTGATCTGGGTGCCCAGTGCCTTGCCGATGACGAAAGTCGCGGCGGTGGCGAGGAGGAGAATGACCACCTGGCGCACGGACGTCTTCACGAGCGAGCGTTCCGTGGACATCCCGAGTGCGACACCCACGATCGCGGCCGACACGACGCCGATGGAGATCGACGTGACCGATGCGCCCGTCCCTTCCGCGAAGTACCAGGGGATGACCGGCAGGAGCGCACCGACGAGGAACATGACGAACGACATGAGGGCCGCCCCGATCGCCGAGGGCATGTCCGTGGGGTCGATGCCGAACTCCTCCTTCGCGTGCACGATGAGTGCGCGCTCCGGGTCCTGCATGACCTCGGTGGCGCCGGCGATTGCCTGCTCCCGGGTCATGCCGTGCGACTCGTAGAACGCTGCGAGCTCGAGAGTCTCCTTCTCGGGGTTCTTCGACAGTTCGCGCCGTTCCATCTCGAGTTCGCGGTGCACCAGTTCGTTCTGGGCCGACACGGAGATCCACTCGCCCGCGGCCATGCTGAATGCACCGGCGACAGCGCCGGCCATGCCGCCGAGTCTCACGACGTTCGCTGCCACGCCTCCACCGGCGAAGCCGAGGACGAGCGACACGTTCGTCATGAGACCGTCACTGATGCCGAACACCGCCGCGCGTGCGAGACCGCCGGAAACGGCACGGTGGTCTTCGTTCTGCATGGGGACCGAGAACATGCTCATGCAGTTCACCGTAGTCCGAAGAGGTGAATGAGGCATCCCTACTATCCTGAAACCGTCATGAGTGATGCCCCCCGTTTCAGATTCGCGCCTTCCCCGACGGGCTTCTTCCATGTCGGCGGCGCGCGCACCGCTCTTTACAACTGGGCACTCGCGCTGCGCACCGGCGGCACGTTCGTCCTGCGCATCGAGGACACCGACGAATCACGCAACAGCCCCGAATGGACGCAGGGCATCATCGACGCGCTCGCATGGCTCGGCATCAATTCCGACTCACCACAGTTCGAGGGCCCGTACTTCCAGTCCGCGAACGCGGAGCTCCACAAGGCTGCTGCGATGCGGCTGTGGCAGCAGGGCGACGCCTATTGGTGCGACCTGACCGCCGAGCAGATCCAGGCCCGGGCCAAGGAGAACGGCAAGCAGGGCTACGACGGCTACTCGCGTGACCGCGGCCTCGAGCCCGGTCCCGGTCGCGTGCTGCGGTTCCGTGTCCCCGCGGGCGTCACCGTAGTTCGGGACCTTGTGCGCGGTGACGTCGAGTTCCAGAACGACACCATCGAGGATTTCGTGCTGTTGCGCGGGAACGGTTCGCCCATGTTCCTGCTGGCCAACGTGGTGGACGACATCGAGATGCGCGTCACGAACGTGGTGCGCGCCGAGGAGCACCTGCCGAACACGCCGAAGCAGCAGATGCTGTGGGCCGCACTCGGCCGCACACCGCCCGTCTGGGCGCACGTCCCGGTGCTGGTGAACGAACAGCGCAAGAAACTGTCGAAGCGCCGTGACAAGGTGGCGCTCGAGCAGTACCGCGACGAAGGGATCCTCGCCGCCGCCATGACCAACTACCTGATGACGCTCGGCTGGGCCCCGTCAGGTGACACCGAGATCGTCCCGTGGTCGCGCATCGTGGAGGAGTTCCGTCTCGAGGACGTGAACCATTCGCCGGCGTTCTTCGACGTGAAGAAGCTGGCTGCTTTCAACGGCGACTACGTGCGCATGCTGTCGCCGGCGGAGTTCATCGCGGCGGCCCAGCCGTTCGTGCGAGGCGAGATGCCCTGGCCGGCCGAGCGGTTCGACGACGCGGTGTTCGCGCAGGTGGCGCCGCTCATCCAGACGCGCATCGGAGCTCTGTCGGACATCCCCAGCATGGTGGACTTCTTCTTCCTGACCGACCCGCCGGTCGATGCGGACGCATGGGCGAAGACGATGACGGCAGATTTCGCGGCTGATGTGCTCGGCGCAATGGCGGACGGTCTTCGCACCGCAGAATGGGACCACGAGTCCATCAAGTCCGTTCTCGATGGTTTCACGGAGTCGCGCGGGCTGAAACTGGGGAAGACCCAGGCACCCGTGCGTGTGGCGATCACCGGTCGCACGGTCGGCCCGCCGTTGTTCGAGAGCATCGAGATCCTTGGTCGCGACGAGTCGCTGCGACGACTCGACGCTGCACTCGCGAAAGTCCGGTGACCCGATGAAGCGACTGCCGTTCGTGCGGTCGGTCGGCGTCATCGCGGCAGCCGTTGTCGTTGTCATGGCGGCGTACTTCTGCATCGTGTTCGTGCAGGTTGTCCGTCTCGGGTCATCCGAGCCGCCTGCCGGCGCACGGGTCGATGGCATCGTCGTGATGGGTGCGGCGCAGTACGACGGCCGACCGTCGGCGTTGCTGCAGGAGCGACTCGAGCGGACGTTGGAACTGTGGAACGAAGGACGGGCTCAATGGATTGCTGTCACCGGCGGCAAGAAGTCCGGAGACCGATTCACCGAGGCGGGGACATCGGCAGCGTGGCTGGTGAAGCGCGGAGTTCCCGAGGCGCGGATTCTCCTCGAGGAAACCGGGCGATCCACGTGGGAATCGCTGTCGAACCTCGCGCCCGTGCTGCGCGACAACGGGGTGGAATCGGCGATTCTGGTGACGACGGACTGGCACCTCGCCCGTTCGGTTCACTCACTGCGCGAACTGGGGCTGAAGGTCCGGCCTGCCCGTGCGGGCGCTCACCATTCGTGGCTGGACCAGCACTGGTATCGAGAAGCCCTCGGGGTGGGGCTCGGACGCCTGGTCGGGTTTGACCGACTTCACACCGTGACGGGCTGATTGCACGCCATTGGAAGGTGAGGAAGGGATTTCCACACCATAAAATGTTCAGATGGCGGAGAACCGGGTCTTTTTGCGTGCCCGCACGGATCACACGAGCGCGTGGCACCGCCTTCTCGCGGTCTCGGCACTTGTCGTCTTCGCCCTCGGCGTCGGGGTCATCCGGCAGGCACGTGCGGTGGACAACGAAACCACCTACACCGGTACGACGGTGTGGGACACCGGCAGCGTCGATGACGCGGTTTCGTCAGCCATCACCCTTCCGTTCACTTTCAATTTCTACGGCACCAACTACACACAGGTCGTACTGACGTCCAACGGAGTGCTCACGTTCGGTGCGTCGGCGAGCGCTGCGTACGCGAATACGGACTTCCCGACGTCCATGTACAATTCGGTTCTCGCCTTCTGGGACGACCTGTACCTGACCAGTGTCGGCGGTACGAGCCAGTCAGCTCTTGTCTACAAGGTTGCCGGTACCGCGCCGTACCGCCAACTGATTGCGCAGTGGACGACGATGTACTACTGCTGCGGCAGTGCCATCCAGATGGGTACGTTCCAGATCATCCTGTACGAGACGTCGAACGTGGTGCAGATCCAGTACCGCAACATCGTCGGAACCGGTCGCTCGCAGGGCAACAGCGCCACCATCGGGATCCAGGGCTCCAGCAGCCAGTACGTCAAGTTCCTTGCAAACGTCGCCTCGCCGTCACTCGTCGACGGCTTCGCCCTTCGGTACACGCCGAACGGGGCCACGTACACGCAGACCGCGGGAGCAACCTACGACCCGGTCTACGTCATCGGCACTTCAGGTGTGGAGAGCCCGGTCCTCGCAAGTCCGACTGACGGGGCGACAGGGGTGTCGACCACGCCGACACTTTCGTGGTCCCAGGCGGCAAACGCCACCGGGTACAAGGTGTACCTGGCGACGGACTCGCAGTTCGCGGTCCCGGTCGGGGCATCCCCCTACACAATCGCCAGTGGCTCGACGACCACCTGGATGCCGCCATCGGCCCTCGCGAACAACACGACGTATTACTGGAAAGTGGAGAGCCTGAGGAACGCATTGACGGCGTTGTCGAGCACCCGGAGCTTCACCACGTCAGCCGTGGCGAAGACGTCCCAGGCGACCCTGACCGTTGTTCCCGCTTCGTCAACTGTCGGCGTCGGCTCGACCATCAATCTGTCATCTTCGGGGGGCAGCGGCACTGGGGCGGTGACCTACGCAGTCGCCTCGGGGTCGGGTTATTGCTCCATCACCGGTTCGGTGCTGACGGGAACGAATACCGGCACGTGCACGATCACGGCGACCAAGGCAGCGGACGCGACGTATTACTCCGCCACTTCCGTGGCGGTGACGATCACGGTCAATGCAGTCGTCTCGTACACGGTCACGTACAACGGCAACAGCAATACCGGCGGCTCTGCGCCCGCCGCAGGAACAGGGAACAGCGGGTCCACCTTCACGGTCGCCGCCAACTCGGGCTCTCTCGTCCGGACCGGGTACACCTTCGGCGGCTGGAACACTGCTGCAAACGGTTCCGGGACGAACTACACAGCGGGGTCGGGCACGTTCACACTCGCGGGTGACACCACCCTGTACGCCACTTGGACCGCCAACAACTTGACCGTCACGTATGACTCACAGGGCGGAAGCGCTATCGCATCAGGTTCCACCGTCACGGGCGGATCCATTGCGTCGTCGCCGGGGACGCCGACGCGGTCCGGGTACACGTTCAAGGGTTGGTTCGCCGCCGCGAGCGGCGGTTCAGCACTCACCTTCCCGTATGCGCACGGCCAGACGGGCAATTTCACCCTGTACGCGCAGTGGCTTACCAACCAGACGGGTCTGGCGATCAGTGCTGCACCGACGAGCCTGGCCTACCAGTCGACTGTCACGGTGGGCACCACCGGAGGCAACGGCACCGGCACTGTGTCGTACGCATCCAACACCCCGGGTGTGTGTTCGGTGAACGCATCATCAGGTCTCGTGAACATGCTGGTCAGCTCTGGAACGTGCACGATCGCCACCACCAAGGGATCGGACGGCACCTACGCGTCGGCCACGGCAACCGTCGACATCGCGGCTGCAAAGGCCGCCCAATCCACGCTCAACGTCACGTCGACCAGTGCCACGTACGGACAGGCCTACAGCCTGACCGCATCGGGCGGCAGCGGGACGGGTGCCGTCACGTGGCAGGTGGTCTCGGGTTCGTGCACCGTGTCGGGCTCGACGCTCACGCCGGGTGACGCTGGGTCGTCGTGCGTGGTGCGCGCCACGAAGGCCA
>JBEGQK010000141.1:0-3674 GCA_041180985.1 Actinomycetota bacterium | reverse complement strand
AACGGCTCGCGAACCGACTCGAGTCCGCCGGTTCGCTCGGCATCAGGCAGGAGTCCGTCCTGCGCCACACCCGCAGCCCGCTGTCCGGCGTGATGAACCCCATGGCACCGCCGATGACGAGTGAGTACCACCCCGAGGAGAGGCGCGTCGTCAGCTCCATCCTCTTCAACGAGGCGTACCAGGGGCCACCCGCTTGCGTGCACGGCGGTTTCGTCGCTGCACTGCTGGACGAGGCCCTCGGCCGAACGCGCCACCTGACAGACCGCAACTGCGTGACGGGATCCCTGCTGGTGACCTACAGGCGCCCGACGCCCGTGAACGTGCCGCTGACGGTCGACGCACGCATCACCGAGATGCACGACCGGAAGATGGTCGTGCGCGGGGAAATCATCGCGAACGGTGAGGTCACCGCCGTGGGCGAGGGAACCTTCGTGTTCCTGGAGACGGAAAAATTCAATGCACTCGTGACCGATGCCCGGAATGCGAGTAAGTAACTTGTGCTGACCGGCACGCCGGACCGGGGCACCAGGGGGAACACCATGTCGAACGAACTGATTCTTGACTCACTGCGCCGCAGGTTCCGAGCGCTCTTCTCTCTGTACGAGGAGTGCATGGAGACCACCACGCTCGACCAGATCAACCACCATCTGGGGGAGAACGTGATGCCGATCGCGTTCTCGCTGTTCCACTACGTGAACATGCACGACGCGTCGTTCATGATGCTCTCCGGCCAGATGTTCATCGCGAACGACGAGTGGATGGAGCGCATCTCGCCCTCCATCCCCGACCACGGCAAGCACAAGACCCCCGGCGAGATGCACCTGCAGCAGATCGGCAACAAGGAAGCCTTCACCGAGTACATGAACCTGGTCTTCGGGCGCACGGAGGCATGGCTGAAGGATCTCGATCCCGCAGAACTCGACCGCGTGCTGCTGACGAGGCCGTTCGGGCCGCAGGTGGCGAACACGTACTCGGCGCGGGTCGCTGGCGAGGCCGGACTCACCGTTCTCGACGGCGTGGAGTGCTGGCTGTACCAGCACGGCCTGCGCCACATGGGCGAGATCGAGCACGCACGCGCGTTCGTGGGGCTCACCGGCTTCACGTCGTAGGCGCGGACCGCCGGGTGAGTCCGGCGTGGTTGCGGGGCAGTGGCGCTCACGGCAGGACTTGAACCTGCGACCCCTTGCTCCGGAGGCAAGTGCTCTATCCGCTGAGCTACGTGAGCGTGACGAGTCGTCGACGCGCTGCCCAAGAGGCTAGCCCCCGCGGAAAGGAACGCTTCGACGAAGGCGGTTGCGGGCAGAATGGGTGTTCCATGGCCGATCCGTTCCTCACCGTTGCCGCGCGACTCGCGCCCGCCTTCGGCTCGCTGACCGACGGCCCTGTCGACCCCGTGGTGCGCCCCAGTGACCGCGCCGATGCGCAGGCAAACGGTGCGTTGGCCCTGGCGAAAACGGTCGGGGGCAGCCCGCGCGACGTCGCACAGAGGGTTCTCGATGCGGCGGGCGACCTCTCCGACATCCTGTCCGGCACCGAGATCGCCGGCCCGGGTTTCATCAACCTCGTCTTCGCGGACTCGTTCGTCGCAGCCGAGCTCGCGAAGCTCTCCGCCGACGACCGGCTCGGCGTGCGGGTCTCCCCGCAGCCGCGCAAGGTGGTCGTTGACTACTCGGCGCCGAACGTGGCGAAGGAGATGCACGTTGGGCACCTCCGCAGCACGGTGATCGGCGACTCCATTGTGAGGCTGGTGCGGTTCGCGGGCCACACCGTCGTCCTAGAGAACCACATCGGTGACTGGGGCACCCCGTTCGGCATGTTGATCGAGCACCTCATCGACCTCGGCGAGGAGGAAGCGGCGCACGAGCTCGGTGTCGGCGACCTCGACGGCTTCTACAAGGAGGCCCGCCGCAAGTTCGAGGGCTCCGAGGAGTTCAAGACCCGCGCTCGCGAGCGGGTGGTGGCGCTGCAGGGCGGTGACGCCGAGACACTCCGCCTGTGGCGCACGTTGGTGAAGCTCAGCACGAACTACTTCAACAAGGTGTACAGGCAGCTCGGCGTCCTGCTGACCGACGACGACCTCATGGGGGAGAGCGCCTACAACGACCTTCTCGCGCCCGTCGTGCAACGGCTCCGCGACGGCGGACTCCTGCAGGTCGACGACGGAGCCGAGGTCGTGTTCCCCGAGGGATTCACGAACCGCGACAACGAGCCGTTGCCCATGATCGTGCGCAAGGGCGACGGCGGCTACGGGTACGCGGCCACGGACCTTGCGACCGTGATCGACCGGGTCGAGAACAAGGGGATCACGTCGATGCTCTACGTGGTGGGCGCTCCTCAGGCACAGCACCTGCAGATGGTCGCCGCCGTCGCGCGCATGGCCGGGTGGATCGACGATGACGTCGAGTTCAACCACGTCGCCTTCGGCAGCGTCCTCGGCTCGGACCGCAAGATGCTGAAGAGCCGCAGCGGCGAGTCCATCAAGTTGATTTCGCTCCTCGACGAGGCCGTGGAACGCGCGTCGGCGGCAATCGCCGAGAAGAACCCGGACATGCCCGCCGACGAACGCGAGCGTGTGGCGAACATGGTGGGCATCGGAGCGATCAAGTACGCAGACCTGAGCGGTGACCGCATCAAGGACTACATCTTCGACTGGGAGCGGATGCTCTCGTTCGACGGCAACACCGCCCCGTACCTGCAGTACGCACACGCGCGCATCTGTTCCATCTTCCGCCGCGCCGGCATCGACCGCGCGTCGGTGCGCTCGGTCGCGCCGCGGCTGGACGACCCCCGTGAGCGGGCCCTCGCGATGCGCCTGCTCCGCTTCGACGGTGCCGTGTGGGACGCACTCGACGGCTACCAGCCGCACAAGCTGTGCACGTACCTGTACGACCTCGCGTCTGACTTCACCTCCTTCTACGAGCACTGCCCGGTGCTGAAGGCCGAGGACGAGACGGTGAGGGACTCGCGCCTCCACCTTTCCGATATCACGGCCCGCGTCATGGCGTGCGGTCTCGGCCTGCTCGGCATCGAAGCCCCGGAGCAGATGTGAGCGCGGTCGAGCGCCGGCTCCTGCCGGACACCGCGGACGTGTCAGCCGACGGCGCACTCAGCATCGGCGGTGTGCGTGTCGCTGACCTCGCGGCCGAGTTCGGCACGCCGTTGTTCGTGTACGACGAGCAGCACCTGCGCAGTCGCTGCCGCCAGGCAATCGCCGAGTTCGGCGCCGACGGTGTCGTGTACGCCACCAAGGCGTTCCTGTGCGGGGCGATGGCGCGTCTCGCGCACGAGGAGGGACTGCTGCTGGATGTCGCCACCGGCGGTGAGCTCTACACCGCGGTTGCTGCAGGTGTTCCCGCCGGTCGTTGCGTCCTGCACGGCAACAACAAGTCGCTCGACGAGCTCCGCCACGCAGTCACGTCGGGAGTGAACCACATCATCGTCGACAGTTTCGACGAACTCGACCGACTCGACGCTCTGCGTGCGGAGGGTCTGCCCGCGCCGCACGTGCAGCTGCGGATCACACCCGGCGTTCACGCCCACACGCACGAATTCGTCTCCACGGGCCAGGACGACTCGAAGTTCGGGTTCAACCTCGCCAACGGTGACGCCGTGCGCGCGATCAACCGTGCGAAGTCGTCACCGTCTGTCGTTCTCGTGGGGATCCACTGCCACAT
>JBEGQK010000140.1:0-5209 GCA_041180985.1 Actinomycetota bacterium | reverse complement strand
TGGCTCTCGTCGTTCACGATGTCGGACGTGTAGGTCAGCAGGTACCCGTCGTCCTCTGACGTGGCGTTCGGTCGTGCGGCGAACACGGTCTCGGAGCAGAACGTGCCGTCGGGGAAGCGGTACGTCTGCATGTCGCCCGAGTGCACGTCGTGCTTGATGATTCCCTCGAAGGTGAACCAGCCGTCGGTCGGCAGTGCGGAGTATGCCCAGCGGTACGGCCTGCCCATCACGTTCGTGTTGATCATGCCGAACTCGGTGATGACGTCACTGAGGGGGCCTTCCTTCGTCTCGCCGGTGCGCATGTTCATCTGCCAGCGGTACGGGATCGACTGCATCGCGTACAGGTCGAGGTAGCGGAACAGTCGCTGGTCGACGGTCGCATCGGCGGGGAGGGTCGGCGCGGGGTCCTGCTGGAAGTACCCGTCGACGATCACCCAGTCACCGTCCTCCCATGCGTTCATCCAGTGGAGGACGAACGTGGGGTCGAAGTCGAACCACTTGATCTCGGATCCCTTGCCGCGACGCGGGATGACCCCGAGGCGCATCGGAAGGTCCTCGTAGAAGCGGTTCGCGTACACGCCCTTCGGCAACAGGTCCGGGTCCCAGAACAACGGGCAGTCATTCAGGACCGCGTAGTTCTGCGTGAAGCACATGTCGTGCGGAAGTCGAGCGCCGGGAAGGTCGATCGGTTCGTACGTGACGAGCTCGCCGCTCCTGTCCACCACGCCGTAGTGCATGAACGGTGCGGTCGTGCCGTAGTTGAAGAAGAACAACTCGCCGGTTGCTTCGTCGACCTTCGTGTGCGCGGACGCACCAGCGGCGGGGAACTTGCCGTTCCATGATTCCTTCCCGAGGTCGGCGAGTGTCACCGGGTCGAGTCGGTAGAGATCGCCGCACTGGTAGAAGCTGCTGAGCGCCACGCCACGGTGGACGACGACGTCGGTGGACGATGCATCCTTCATTCGGGTGCGTGCACCCCAACCGTCCTCGCGCTCGGCCTTCTTCGGGGACTCGGCCAGACCGGACCACAGTGCGCGGCCGGCCTCCTGCTCGGCGAGCATCCCGTCGGTGCGCACGAAGCGGTTGCGGTACTCCACGTGCCCCTCGCGGAAGGAGATCGAGTGGATCATGCCGTCACCGTCGAACGGGTGGTAGCGCTCCCGGTTCGGCACCAGCGGGTTCTCGCAGTTGCGCAGGTACACGCCGTTCAGGTCGGACGGCAGTTCACCCTCGATCACCGGGTCGACATCGGTCCACTCACGGCTCTGCGGACGCCATGCGCCGGTGCGGTAGGGGTGCGTGTCATCGGCCGGCAGGAACGACGTGAATTCGTGCTCGAGTCTCGGTGCCATGGTCCCCCCGCACGGCCATCGGTCGGCCGCCGTCCCGAAACCTTATGTCACCAGCGGATTTCGAACCAGCGCCGCATCTCGGAGCCCGCCCGCACCACGAACGGGCTGTCATTCGCGCCGTTCGGGGGTCCGCTCTGCGGTTCGATGCACACCCCGTGCTCTGCGCGGTCGTACACCACCCAGTGCGAGCAGTTCGAGAAGAGCTTCACGCGGGTGTCGCCCACCGTGACCGTGGGGTCGTCGAGCGGGTCGGCGAAGCAGTCGTCGACGTCGTTCGTCCTTGGCCTCACCAGGCGCCCCGAGGGGATGCCGTCGTCACCGCGCTCGTACATCGTGCCGAATTCCGTGGTGAACGAACACGGCCGCGCGAACCACGGGTGCCACCCGAGCATCATCGGTTGCTCGTGCTTCGCCGCGAACGACAGTTCCATCCGGATCTTCCAGTCGTGCATCGAGATGATGTGGAAGAGGTTGCCGCGCCACGGCCACGGGTCACCGAGTTCGCACCTCATGGTGATCGACGAGTCCGTCTTGTCGTGGATGCGCCACTCGTTCGAGTGCACGAATCCGTGCATCGCGTGCGGTGCGGCGTTCAGGGGCAACTGTCGCACGGTGCCCTTGTAGCGAATCTTGCCGTCGCGCAGTCGCCCCGCGAACGGTGCCATCGGGTAGATGCCCCAGTCGAACTCACCGCGGCCGTCGCCCGGTCCCACGATGATCTCGTTGCCGTTCACTCTCAGCGACGTCACGCGGCCGCCGACGTCGGGGTCGATCGTCGCCGTCGCTGCCGTTGAACTGATGGTGAGGCCGGCCACGGGGGAAACGATAGGTGAGCGGGTGCCTCGGTAGGGTGGCACGCCATGCGGGGACTCGGCACGTTGATCAACACCGCCACCGTCCTCGCCGGCGGTGGCGTCGGTTACTTCGTCGGCCACCGGATTCCCGAGAGCATCCGCACGGTCGTCGTGCAGGTGATCGGCCTTGCCACCCTCGTGATGGGCGTCGACTACGTCCTCCAGTCGCACAACCTCGTCTTCCCGCTCGTCGGCTCCGTCATCGGGGCGATCATCGGGGAGCTCGCGCGAATCGAGGACGGTCTCGAGAAGCTCGGCGAGTGGCTGAAGCGGAAGTTCACGCGCGAGGGGAGTGACTCGAAGTTCGTCCAGGGGTTCGTCACCGCGTCGCTGTTGTTCTGCATCGGGCCGATGACCATTCTCGGTGCGATCGAGGACGCGAGCGGCAAGACGCCGCAGCTCTACATCATCAAGGGAACGCTCGACGGCTTCATGACGGTCATCTTCACTGCTGCGTACGGCATCGGCGCGATGTTCAGCGCCATCGGGGTGTTCGTGGTGCAGGGTCTGCTCACGCTCGGGGGCACGGGTCTTGATTCGCTACTCACCGACCGGATGCGCACGGAGATGTTCGCCGCCGGCGGTTTCACCGTGCTGGCCATCGGACTGAATCTGCTTGATATCAAGCGAATCAAGCTCGGGTCGCTCCTGCCTGGCCTGGTCGTGACCCCTTTGCTGGTCGCCGTTTTCGCCCGCTAGTAGCCTCCACCACATGACCTCACGGCGTCTCGGACGCGTCCTCCTGTCCGTCTGCATGGCCTCGGCGGGCCTGGTGATGGCGCCCGTTTCCGGTGCATCGGCCGCGACCATTGATTACGTCGTCACCCGTACCGACGGCTCCACCTACGTTGCCTCGCTCTCGCCGGCCGACGCTGCGCTTCTCGCCACCCAACCCGGCATCAAGATC
Organism: Actinomycetota bacterium; assembly: GCA_041180985.1. Lineage (GTDB taxonomy): Bacteria > Actinomycetota > Acidimicrobiia > Acidimicrobiales > Ilumatobacteraceae > UBA2093. The sequence continues at coordinate 2,096 of JBEGQK010000140.1, read as the reverse complement.
GTCGAGCCCGACGAGCAGCTCGGCCTCACGGACGGTCTCATCTCGTCGTCGGATTCGGTCACCGGTCTAGATGCCCCGGAGGGCGCGCAGGCCGGCGACATCATCCCCGGTCGCTTCATCGTCTCGTTCCGTACTGCATCCGCCGCGCGTGTCGCGTCGCGCAACACCGGTGACGGACTGGTCGCGGCGTTCTCGAACGCCATCGACGGGTTCGTGGCCGACCTGACACCACAGCAGTACGACGCATTGTCGAACGACCCGAACGTGACCGCCATCGAGCCCGACGCCGTAGTGTTCCCGGACACCGACCAGTCGAACGCCACCTGGGGTCTCGACCGCATCGACCAGCGCACGCTGCCGCTGACGTCGAAGTACTCGTACACGTCCACCGGCGCCGGTGTGACGGCGTACGTCATCGACTCGGGCATCCGTGCCACGCACACGGAGTTCGGGGGCCGCGTCAGGCCCGGTTTCACGGCCGTGTCGGACGGGAACGGCACCAATGACTGCATGGGCCACGGAACGCACGTCGCCGGCACCATCGGGTCCGCCACGTGGGGTGTCGCGAAGAGCGTGTCCCTCGTGCCCGTGCGCGTGTTCGCCTGCAGCGGCAGCAGCACCTGGTCCACGATCCTCGCGGGAATCGACTGGGCCATCAACGACCACCAGGCCGGTGTGCCGGCAGTGGCGAACATGTCGCTCGGCGGTGGGTACTCGTCCATCGTGAACGCGGGTGTCGCGAAGGCCGTCGCAGATGGCATCTCCGTCGCGGTTGCCGCGGGCAACAGCAACACCGACGCCTGTACCGCGTCACCAGCGAGCGAACCCACGGCGATCACGGTCGGTGCGACGACGTCAAACGACTGGCGCGCGAGCTTCTCCAACTACGGCGCGTGCGTCGACCTGTTCGCACCGGGTCAATCGATCACCTCCACGTGGTACACGAGCGACACTGCGGTCGCCAGCCTGAGCGGTACGTCGATGGCCACGCCGCACGTCGCCGGTGTTGCCGCCCTTTATCTGCAGTCGAACCCCACCGCCACGCCGGCCGCCGTGCAGGCGGCAATCGTCAGGGCGGCAACTGTCGGGGTCGTGCAGGACACCCAGACCGGTTCGCCGAACCGACTCCTCTACATGTCGTCGTTCGACCAGGCGCCCGCGGGAGTCCCGTCCGCCACGGGCACCCTCACGCCGACACCGGGTGACTCGCGCGTCTCGTTGATGTGGACCACCCCCACGTTCGACGGTGGTGCCGCCATCACCGACTATGTCGTGCAGTACTCGACCGACGGCAGCAGCTGGACCACGTTCGCCGACGGAGTGAGCACATTGCGCACCGCGACGGTCACGGGTCTCGTCAACTACACCACGTACATCTTCAGGGTGGCGGCGGTGAATTCCGTCGGCACGGGTGCGTACGGCGGAACGGCCACTGCGACACCTGCGCCCGCAGGCGTGCCGTCGCCCCCGCGCAACCTCACCGCCACTGCCGGTCGCCAGATGGCGTCGCTCTACTGGTCGGCCCCGCTCTCGAGCGGCGCGGCAGCCGTCACCGACTACGTGATCGAGTACCAGACCTCTTCCGTCACCACGTGGACGGTCATGCCCGACCCCGTGTCGACCGCCGTGTCCGCCACACTGACCGGTTTGACCCCGAACATGGGGTACGCGTTCCGCGTGCGTGCGGTCAACTCGGTCGGGAGCAGCACGGCGAGCGATTACGCCGTCGTCACACCCACGGTCAGCACCGCACCTACGGCCCCGCGCGCGGTGAGTGCATTTGCACGCCTGCTCGGCGCGACGGTGGCGTGGACGACGCCGCTCGACAACGGCGGTGGTGCCATCACAGGGTACGTCGTCGACTACTCGGTGGACGGCACGACCTGGTCCGCACCGCAACGGGTCGACGCGAACTCGAGACTGTTCGTGCTCGGCTCGCTCGCGGGCGGCGTTCTGCACACGGTGCGAGTGCGCGCGCTGAACGAGTTCGGCACCTCGCTGCCGGGCACGGCAACCGTGACGCCGACATCGCCGAGCGTCCCCGCCGCACCGAGGCTCAGCATCGTGAATGCCGGCTACAACACGCTCTCGGTGTA
>JBEGQK010000139.1:0-5461 GCA_041180985.1 Actinomycetota bacterium | reverse complement strand
CGCGCATCACGCGCATGGTCGAACGGGACAAGAACCACCCGAGCATCATCATGTGGTCGCTCGGCAACGAGAGCGGCTACGGCGCGGTGCACGACGCCGCGACCGCGTGGATCCGCGCGTACGACGGTTCGCGGCCGGTGCATTACGAGCCGGCGGTGTACCACGAGGACTGGCGCAGGGGCGGCAGGCCGGCAACGGACGTCGTGGGCAACTGGATCGAGGGCGGCGTCAACGCGTCCGACGTCGTCTGTCCGATGTACGCGACGATCGACAACATCGTGGCGTACGGGAAGTCCGGCAGGGGAACGCGGCCGCTCATCATGTGCGAGTACAGCCACGCGATGGGCAACTCGAATGGTTCGCTTGCCGATTACTGGGCGGCGTTCGAGAACACACCCGGCCTGCAGGGCGGTTTCGTGTGGGAGTGGAAAGACCACGGCATCTCCCAGCAGCTCGAAGACGGGCGCAAGAGGTTCGCCTACGGCGGGCAGTTCGGTGACCACCCGAACGACGGCAACTTTGTTGCCGATGGTCTCGTCCATTCCGACATGACCCCGCACCCAGCGATGCGCGAACTTGCGTGGTGCCTGCGTCCCGTCTCCGTGTCCGTCACGGGGAAGGGCGTGAACGCGTCGCTCGTCGTGCGCAACAGGCAGTCGTTCCGTGACCTTTCGTGGCTTCGCGCGGAGTGGGAACTCGTCGTCGACGGTGCGCCGACGAAGCGCGGGAAACTCACGGTGCCGAAGTGTGCCGCGGGGTCGACCGCGAAGGTGCCCGTCCCCGCCGGCGCGATGGTGCCGCGCACTGCGAGGGACGCGCGCGTCCTGGTGCGATGGTTCACCAAGAACGACGAACCGTGGGTCACCGCCGACCATCTGGTCGCATGGGACGAGGTCGTGCTGAAGTCCGCAGCCCGGCCGAGGACGCCGGCGCCGCGCGCGTCGTCGTCCGCTGTCGTCGCCGCCGACGTCGCGTCGGTGGACCCGAGGGTCACGATCTGGCGGGCGGCCGTCGACAACGACGGTTTCAAGATCATGCCCGACCTGCGCGGGTTCGGTGCCTCGTTGCGCCGGTGGACGGAGCAGGGGATCGACGCGCGCGATGCGGATCTCGTCGACCACGACACGAAGCGCACCGTCGCAGCGGACGGTTCCGCTCACTTCGCGCACAGGGTGCGCGTGCCGAAGCATCTCGACGACCTGCCGCGCGTCGGTGTCGCGTTCCCGGTTCCCGCGCGCTTCACCCAGGTGAGGTGGTGCGGTGACGGCCCCCACGAGTGCTACCCGGACCGTCGTTCGTCGGCGATGTGGTCGACGTGGGAGTCGGCACCGGACGAACTGCCGTATCTGGTGCCCCAGGAGTTCGGCATGCGCACGAACTGCGAGTGGTTCGAGGTGGTGGACCCGGCCACCGGTGACGCGTTGCGGTTCACCTCGACAGGTGCGCCGTTCCATGCATCCGCCCGCTGGCACACCACCGCGGACCTGCATTCCGCGCACGACCAGACCGAGCTCGTCCGCCGCGACCACCTGACGGTGCATCTCGATGCTGCGCACCGCGGTCTCGGCACGGCAAGTTGCGGACCCGACACGCTGCCGCAGTACCGCGTGGGCGCGGGCACGTACGTGCTGTCGTGGTCGGTGTCGCTGGTGCAGGGCCGCTGACCAGGACCTGCGTCAGTCGGTGATCGCGGCGGCGCCGACGGGGCGCACGACCCAACCGTCCACGACGGCATCCGGTTCGCACATCGCCACGATGCAACCTCCGAAGCCGCCACCCGTCATGCGCGCACCGAAAACACCCGGTGTCGCGACGAGTTCGCGGACGGCAGCGTCCATCACGGCGTTCGACGTTGCGTAGTCCTCACTGAGGCTGCGGTGCCCGTCGGACATGACCGCCCCCGCCGTGGCGAAGTCGCCGGCAACGAGAGCCGCGGCGAAGTCCACCACGCGCGCGTTCTCCGTGACCACATGGCGTGCGCGACGCATGAGCGTGTCATCACGGAGCGACTCGACGTCGCGCAACGTCGCGTCACGCAGCGGTCCGATGCGACGCTCGATCTTCTTGCACTGTGCGACACGGTCGGCGTACTCGGAACCCTGCAATGTGCGGTGCGCGACGAACCGCACCACGAACTTGACGTCCGCGGGCACGGGCACATGGGTGACCCCGAGCGAACGGCAGTCGATGAGCGTGGCATGACCCTCGCGCGCCGATGCGATGCACAACTGGTCCATGATCCCGGTGGGCACGCCGGTCGCGCGGTGCTCGGCGCGCCGCGTGAGTTGTGCCAGTTGAACGGGCGGTATGTCGTGGCCGAACGCGAGCGCCGAAGCGATCTCCAGGGCGGCGCTCGACGACAGGCCTGCGCCGACGGGGATGGTGGTGGTCACGTGCCCGCGGATGTTGCGCACGGGAAGGCCGATCTCCCACATCTCCTCGGACACGGCGTCGGGGTAGCGACGCCAGTCGGGGTCGCTGGTGTCGTCCGACGTGAGTTCCGTCGGCGTCGCCCGACCCACCGGCTCGAACTCGATGACGGTAAAGCGGTCTATCGCCATCGGCAGCACGAGACCGCCGGTGTAGTCGGTGTGGTCACCGATCAGGTTCACGCGCCCAGGCGCAACCGCCCGCATCCCAGCCATGGGTCAACAGTAATTGGCTGACGGCCGAGACACGTCCGACGTCAGCCGGACACACCGAACTTCACGGGCGAACGCGATGTGCCGACGATGGCAACATTGCCCGGCGCGACGCGCTCGACGGAGAGCGTCCACGACGACGAGGACACGAGTGATCCCGTCGGGCGGGGGAGCGAGAACTCCTCCGTGTTCCTCTGGTAGAGCACGTCCGCCACGATGCTCCCGTCCGCGGCAGTGACCGCGCTGTCGCACGACTCATCAACAGACGAGAACGTCGATGCCTCGGAACTCATCTCCACCGTGCCGAGGAGGAGGGTCACTCCTTCGACGGACCTGAGCGACACCACGTACTTGGCGACCACGGCCGGTGTGACTGCGGGAGTGACGATGAGATTCTTCGAATCGCGGCATGCGGTCCGCGCGTCGGGAGTCCCGCCGGGACCCGGCTCGAACCTCTGCTGTCCGACGAGCATGTCCGCCATCACCAGATCGACGCTGCCGGACGGTCCCGTGCCCGCGGAGACCGTCAGTGACCCCTTGCCGCCGAAGTCATAGACGGCGCTCGTGGACCCGGTGACGACGAGGTTCTTCGTGCCGTCGGGCAGGAAAGTGGAGGCGAGCGAGGCCACCCCTGCGACTGCGACGACGAGTGTGCACGCGAACGCGACGGGAACGACCCGCGCGAACCTCCGTGCCCGTCTCTCGCGGTCGTTGTCGCCCAGGGAGCGCGCGACGTTCATGGCGTCACGGGCGGCGTCGCGCGTGCGCCACGGGTGCCGCCACCACTGCCGGCGCAGGTCCCTCAGCACCTCGTCGAGCCATCTCAGACGACGCGTGCGGCGGTCGGCCACCGGGTCGAGCGGTGTGTCAGTGAGGGCGATGTGGATGTCGCTGCCGTCGAGCGCGAACGTGACGTTCGCCCCGAATGCATCGCCGAAGCGTTGCACCCTGCCGAGCGCCAGCACGTGGCCGGTGGACGCATCGGACACGCGCACCCACTCGTGCGTCGCATGCAGCGGCACGTCGATCATCAGCACCGAATCGCTGTGGGCGACACGGACGGTTCCGGCCTCCGTGGGCACGAGGACGTTCCCCGACCTGTCGACGTACGGGATGCCTGGTTCGTGGATGATCGCCGTCGCCGGCAGTGGATCGCCGGGTGCGGGGACGACCAGTTCCGCACCGACGGGGCTGTCCGGAACCCACCCGAGCTCGCGTTCGACGACGTCGCGCACATCGGCGGCGATGGAGTCCGCCGAATCCTCCGCAATGAGGCACTCTGCAATCAGCCCGTCGCCGTCGCGGGAGACCCAGAGACCGGGCGCGAGTTCGGAGAACGGCGTGACGGCCTCACGGTCGAGCGACGAGATGAGCCACCTGCCCGTGGTGTCATCGAAGCGTCTTTGCACATTGTTCATCGATGATCCCCGATCACGTCGCGTGCACCGGCCTCCAGTAACTCAACGACGCACCTGCCGCATCGTGACTTCCGCTGGTTCTGGGCCGTCTCGGACCGGCCGAGGTCCCCCTCCACGTTCACGAGGGCGGTGTGGAGGAGGCGGTCGAGCCAGGTGCGTCCGATCCCCCCGACGGGATTCCCCGAGAGCGCAAGGTGGATGACCTCCAGCGCCATCGCCGCCACGAGCGCATGGCTGCACCCCGGGCAGATGAACCCGCTCTCTGCGCGGACACCGACGGCCCTCAGCATCTGCTCGAGGAAATCCGGCCTGCCCTCGATGCCGAGCGGGCTGTCCTCGACCTCCCCCGGGTCGGCGAGTTCCAGCGAACCGAGCGAGGTCTCGGCGAGACGCCTGCGAGCGCGCGCCCGGTCGCGGCACACGTTGTCGAGGACCCGCATCCCGTAACGCGCCGCGTCGCTCGGTGTGTTCATGGAAGGATGTGGCTCCGTGCGCCGCTTCACCGCGTCGGTGACGCGCAGGAAGGCCTCCGCAATGATGTCGGCCCCGTCATCGTCGATGCTCGCGCGCCGCGCGAAGACGACGGCGTACCGCAGTGCCTCCTCCGACTGGAGCCACTGTTCCAGCAGCCTCAGTTGGTCGTGAAGACTGACGGGCACCCGCCCATCTTGCCCCAATTGATCAGACGGCGCACTCGCTGTCGCCGACCTCGCCGCTGAACGGGTTGGTCTCGTCGTAGTCAACGTAGAAGCCGGGGTTTTCGTCGGGCAGCGGCACGTTGTCCAGGTCCGCGAGGGTCGAACCGATCGCCTTCGCACCGCCGTTGCGGGCGAGCCACCCCTGGAAGGTCTCGCCGGCGGAGCGCTCGTCGTTGAAACGGCGCACCACGCGGATGACCGCTTCCGGTGCGCTCTTTGCCGGCAGGCGCAGTGCCTTCTCGCCGAAATGGATCTGCTCGTTGCCGATGTGGCCGCCGAGCAGCATCTGGTAACCGGGCAGTGACTTCCCGTTGGCGCGGCGCTCCGCACCGAAGAAACCGATGTCGCTCGCATGGTGCTGGCCGCAGCTGTTCGTGCAGCCCGAGATGTTGATGCGCACACCGCCGACCTCGGCAAGACCCTCTTCCTCCAGCTTGTCGCCGATTGCCTTTGCGAGGCCGCGCGACTGGGTGACCGCGATGTTGCAGGTGTCCGCACCGGGGCACGAGACGACGTCACGCACGAGCTCGGCGCCGGGCTGTGCCATGCCGATTGCGTTCAACCGGTCGAACAACTCGCGCATCTGCGAGGGCTGCATGCCGCGGAACGCGATGTTCTGGCGGTTCGTCAGGCGCATGTCGGCATCGAAGTGGCGCTGGATGCTCGCGAGCTCGCGGAACTGCGCCGTGGTGATGTCACCGAT
>JBEGQK010000138.1:0-10998 GCA_041180985.1 Actinomycetota bacterium | reverse complement strand
TCAACGGCCAGCTGGTTGTCGACGTCCGCAAGGCCGATGACGTTGTCGTCCACTGGTTGATCGAGGGTTCGGTCTCGCCGGTGGTCGGCGACATCGTTGCGTGCGAGGTCGACTGGGACCGCCGCCACAAGCTGATGCGCACGCACACCGCGATGCACGTTCTGTGCGGAGTCATCTGGAACGAGTGGAAGGTGCCCGTCACGGGCGGGAACATGGAGCCGCTGTCGGCGCGGATGGACTTCGAGTTCGACCCGCTGCCCGAGGGCTTCGCTGCCCGTGTGGAGACTCTCGTGAACGAGGCGATCGCGGCGGACCATCCGATTGCGGTGTCGTTCCTGCCGCGCGGCACCGCTGTCATGGACGAGGATCTCATCCGCACGAAGGTGTCGTTGATCCCGGAGTCAGTCACCGAGATCCGCGTCGTCGACATCGTCGGTCTCGACAAGCAGGCCGACGGCGGCACGCATGTTGCCTCCACGGGTGAGGTCGGCACGTTCCGCGTCGTGAAGATGGAGAACAAGGGCAAGGGCAACAAGCGCATCCGCGTCGTCCTCGAGGACTAGTTTCGGCACGTGTCATTGGCGGAGTTCTTCGGGTACCTCGCCGCGGCACTCGGGGTGCTGCAGGCCTGGCCCCAGACCCGCAAGGTGCGGTCGCTCGGGCACGGCCGCGGGGTCAGCGTCACGATGTGGGTGATGATGTCCACCTCGAACGCCGCATGGCTGGGCTACGGGGTGCGCATCGGGTCACCGTCGCTGATCACCAGCACCATCGCGTCGGCGTGCCTCAATCTCTCCGTCGTCCTCGCCATCGTGGAGAGCCGCCGCACCGTTCTCATCCGGTGGGTGCCCGTCGCCGTCGCGATGGCAGTCGGCAGTGCCCTGCTCCCGGGGTGGGTGGTCACCCCGGTGCTCTTCGTGTTCACGCTCTCGCGGGTGCCCCAGATCGTCCGTTCGTGGGTGTCACGCCGCGACGGTGTCGCCGGCTCGGCGGTCTCGATGGGGTCGGTCGCGACGAGCATGGCGTGTCTCGTGTGCTGGGAGTTCTACTCGTTCCTGTTGGGGAGCCCGACCCTCGTCGGAACCACGTCGATCGCGCTGACGTCCAACGTCATCGTCGCCTACCTAGAGTTGTCGAACACAGCGTCCCGACGGTCAAGGGTGGCCCAATGACACAGAATGCAACGGTTGGCCTGACGAGTGATCAGGTGGCCGAGAGGGTCGCTGCCGGCAGGACGAACGCCGTCGACGACTCGTCATCCCGGTCGCTCGCCGAGATCTTCCGGTCGAACGTGTTCAACAGGTTCAACGCGATCCTCGGGGCGATGGTCGTTGTCGTCGTCATCGCGGGGTCGTTCGCCGATGCCCTGTTCGGCATCGTCCTCGTCGTCAACTCGAGCGTCGGCGTGGTGCAGGAGTACCTCGCCAAGCGCAAACTTGACCGCCTCGCGCTGATGCACGCCCCTGTCGCACACGTCGTGCGTGACGGCGAAATGAGACAAGTGGCGATCGCGGACGTCGTGGTGGACGACCTCGTGGAGATCGCCTCGGGGGACCAGGTGCCGGCCGATGGGCGGGTGGTCGAGTCCCACGGCCTGGAGATCAACCAGTCGAACCTCACGGGCGAGGCGGACTCCATCCCGAAGTCCGTGGACGACGAGGTCATGTCGGCGACCATCGTGACCGCAGGTCGCGGGCGCTTCCTCGTCCACACAGTCGGCGCAGAGGCGTACGCACACCGGATCGCCGCGGAGGCCAAGACGTTCTCGAAGACGAAGTCCGAGATCACCGAGTCGACGAACCGTCTGTTGAAGTACCTGTCGTGGGTGCTCGTGGTGGCGGTGCCACTGCAGTTGTGGTCGCAGTTCCGCGTGTACGGGTCGGAAGCCTGGCGCGACGCCGTTGTCGGTTCCGTCGCGGGGATCGTTGGTCTCGTTCCCGAGGGTCTCGTTCTGCTCACGACCGTCGCGTTCCTTTCCGCCGCAGTGAAGCTCGCGCGCCAGCAGGTGCTGGTGCAGGAACTCCCCGCGGTGGAGTCACTCGCGCGCGTGAGCGTGGTGTGCCTCGACAAGACGGGAACGCTGACCACCGGCGACATGCGAGTCGAGATGGTCGAGCCGGTCGGGTCCGACGACGAGCCGACGATCCGCAGGGCTCTTGCCGCCCTTGCGACCGTCGGTCCGATGAACGGCACGCTGACGGCCATCGAACAGGAGGTGGGGCGGAACACCGAATGGTCGGTCGAGGAATCTGTCCCGTTCAGTTCCGCCCGCAAGTGGAGCGGCACGGGTTTCGGTGCGAACGGCGACTGGGTGCTCGGCGCGCCGGAGATGCTGCTGTCGCCCGGGCACGCGCTCTTCGCGCGCATCGTCCCGCACACGGCCGAGGCCAGACGTGTGGTGCTGTTCGCACGCGTCGACCGGCTGGCCCCCGAGTTGAGGGACATGACCGTCACACCTGCCGCGTTGGTGGTGCTGTCGGAGTGCATCCGTGACGATGCCGCAGAGACCCTGCGGTTCTTCCGCGAGCAGGGAGTCGCGCTGAAGATCATCTCCGGCGACAACCCGTCCACTGTCGCAGCAATCGCCCGGTCGGTCGGGTTCGAGGTGGAGGGCGGTGCGGACATGCGCGACGTCGGTGACACGGCGGACGATGTCCTCGACGTGGTGACCACCCACTCGGTGTTCGGTCGCGTCTCGCCGCAGCAGAAACGCTCGATGGTCCAGGCTCTCCAGTCACGCGGGGAGGTCGTCGCGATGACGGGCGACGGTGTGAACGACGTCCTCGCCCTGAAGCAGGCCGACATCGGCGTCGCCATGGAGAACGGTGCTCCCGCAACGAAGGCCGTCGCGCAGATGATCCTTCTCGACGGTCGTTTCTCCCGCCTGCCGTCCGTTCTCGCCGAAGGCCGCCGTGTCATCGCAAACGTGGAACGTGTCGCGAACCTCTTCATCGTGAAGAACGCGATGAGCCTCCTCTCCATCCTGATGGCAGCCGTCTTCGTGGTGAAGTACCCGTTCCTTCCGCGTCACCTCACGATGATCTCCACGCTGACCATCGGCATCCCCTCGTTCTTCCTGGCACTCGCACCGAACAACCGCCGTTACGTCCCGGGTTTCCTGAAGCGTGTCCTGTCCTTCTCGTTGCCCGCCGGCGTTCTCACGGGCATCTCCGCCCTCGTGGCGTCGTGGGTGAACTCCACGTGGTTCGACACGACGAAGAACATCTCGTGCGCGGTCACGGGGACGGACAACCACGTCCACGCGTGCTGGCAGGGGGGATCCGCGGCGACGCTCGCCGCGATGATCGTCTTCGTGTGGATTCTCACGAACCTCGCGCACCCGATCAACGGGTGGAAGACGGTGCTCATCTCGTCGATCATCGGGTGCACCGTTGTCGCGTTCCTGTTCGGACCGATTGCCACCGCTCTGCGCCTGTCCTTGCCGTGGCAGCTCGCCGTGTGGTCCGCGGTCGTCGGGGCATGCGGCGCCGCCGGCATCGAGCTCTTCCATCGGTGGTCGAACAGGCCTCGGTAGGTTTGTTCCGTGCCCGAGTTGTCCAACCTTCTTGCCTTCATCGGCGCCACGGTTGCGCTCCTGCTGATTCCCGGCCCGGCCGTCATCTACATGCTGAACCGCACGTTGTCCGATGGTCGCCGCGTGGGACTCGCGGCGGTCGCCGGTCTCGAGGTGGGGGACACCATCCAGGCGACACTTGCGGCCGTCGGCCTGAGCGCTGTCCTTGCGACGTCAACCGAGGCGTTCAACGCGATCAAGTGGATGGGTGTCGCGTACCTCGCGTGGACGGGCATCCGCACGCTGCTGACGAAGCCCGGCTCGCTGGTCGCCGACGAGTCGCACGTGCCCGTCGCGGCGGCGTTCCGCCAGGGGATTCTGGTGAATGCGCTGAACCCGAAGACGGGGCTCTTCTTCCTCTCGATCTTCCCGCAGTTCGTCGACTCGCACGCCCCCGACGCCAAGGTGCAGTCCCTCGTTCTTGCGGTCGTCTTCGTGGTTCTCGCCAGCATCTTCAACACCTCGTACGTGCTGATGGCGTCGAAGCTCCGTGACTGGCTGCTGCGCGGCAGGGCGGTGTACGTGATGTGGCGCCACGTCTCCGGGGTGCTGTTCATCGCGCTCTCCGTCCTTGCCATGACTTCTGCCGGGCCCGCCACTGCCAAGTAGCCTGACGCTGTCGGGAACACGGAAGGAGCCGTCATGACTGATCTTTTGCGCGAGGCGCAGGACTTCATCGATGCCCACTGGTCTCCCGATGTCGACCCGGACGAGTGGCGCGAGCGCGTCATCGATGCCGGTTGGGCGGCGCTGCGCTGGCCGAAGAAGTGGTACGGGCGCGAACTCAGCGACGACGATGCATCGGCGGTCGAGGCGTTGTTCTTCGAGCAGGGTGTCCCCGGTCCGGGACAGGACAAGACCAACCTGTGGGCCGGCACCATGGTCACCTACGGCAGCGACGCGTTGCGCGACGAGTTCATGCGCAAGTTGCTGCTCGACGAGGTGGCGATGTGCCTGCTCTACAGCGAGCCGGGCGCCGGTTCCGACCTCGCGGGCATCCGCACGTCGGCCGTGCGTGACGGCGACGAATGGGTCGTGAACGGCCAGAAGGTGTGGACGTCGGGTGCCAAGAGCGCCGACTACGGAATGTTGATCGCGCGCACCGACTGGGACCAGCCGAAGCACCGCGGCATCTCGTTCTTCTGGTTCCCCATGAACCAGCCCGGCGTGGAGGTGCGGCCGCTGCGCCAGGCCACGGGTGACTCACGGTTCAACGAGGTGTTCATCACGGACGCTCGCGTGCACGATTCGCACCGTCTCGGTGACCTCAACTCCGGTTGGTGGGTGCTGCAGACGGCGTTGATGTACGAGCGTGTCGCAATGGGCGGCGGCCGACGAGGGCCCGCACTGCGTTCCACGAAGGGTGCCACTGCGGCCGCGCACGGCTCCATCCCCATGCCGGACACGTCGCTGCTCTCGCTCGCACGCAAGATGGGCAAGCAGGACGACCCGTGGTTCCGCCAGGAGATCATGAAGCTGCACTGCATGCGGATGACGAACGAATGGAACGGCGAGCGCGCGCGAGCGGCAGCCGAGGCCGGCGGCGCGTCACCTCTCGCGTCGCTCGGCAAGCTGAACATGGCGCAGATCCTCCACTATGCGGCGCGCATCCAGGGTCACCTGCTGGGGATGGACGCGACGCTCGCGGGGGAAGAGGGAAGCACCGTCCATGCGCACAACTACTCGCAGCTGAACGCGTACTTCTTCTCGATCGGTGGCGGCACCGACCAGATCCAGCGCAACATCATCGGCGAGCGTGTCCTCGGTCTGCCGAAGGAACCCGAGGCCGACCGCGACCTCGCGTTCAAGAACGTCCCGGCCAGCACCACGCGCCGCGCGTAGTGGTTGCCTAGCCGAGTCGCGCCGCGCGCCCCTGGCGCAGACCGTGTTCCGCGGCAGGCCTGCGGAACCGCGGGTCGAGCGAGTTCGGGCCCATCGCTGCCGTCGCCTCCGCATCGGCCGTGATGAAATGCACGGTCGCACCGTTCGCCCGCAATTCGTTCATCTCGGCCTCCACCGCCGGCGACGCTCCGCCCGTGAGCGGCGCGAGGACGTGGACGGTGTCGTGGCCCGCCGCGAGGAATGCATTCGCACTGTTGCGCAGGCCACCGTCGTAGTAGCGACGGCCGTTGATGGTCACGCACGGCCACACACCCGGGACCGCGCAACTGCTCGCCACTGCATCAATGAGAGAGATGCCGCTGTCCTTCGTCCACGTCACGAACCCGCCGGTGACGGCATCGATTGCGGTGATGACGAGGCCTGCCTGTGGCCACGCATCGGTCCCGATGCGGCGCTCGATGACCGCCCGTCGTGTCGCCTCGTCCACGGACGGCGCCGACAGGGCCAGGTCACCGATCCCGCGTCGCTGCTCGTCGGAGTGTGTGCCGCCGTCGGTCATCATGCCGAAGATCGTGGTGAGAAGATCGACGTCGATGCGCGGGGAGATCTCCCCGTGGTTCTCGTCGAGCTGGCGTGCGTACAGGTCGGCCAGTGAGTTGCCGGTGCGCAGCTGCGCGCCGACCGTCGAACCCGCCGACGTCCCGATGACCGTGTCCGCCGCGGCGGGGATGTCGAGTCCGTTCTCCTGCAGACCGAGCAGAACGCCGATCTCCCATGCGATGCCGGTGACACCGCCGCCCGCAAGAACCAGTGCCGTCGACATGGTGCTTTGTCTAGTGCCCCGCGCGCGCCGGTGACGATTTTTGTTGCGTCTTTGTTTCGCCGTCACGGGGCTTTCGGGACCCTCCGTACACTCCGAGGAGCATGAGCACGCCGGTGTCCGTTGACCTTCTGGAGGAGTACCCGAGGGCCCTGTTCGACGCCGTGACCGCGGTGTTCCCGGACTGGCTGCGCACCCGTGCGGAACAGATCGCACATGCTGCGGGCCGCACGCTGACGGGGGCCGAGATGACCGCGCTCGACACCGCGGTGGTGGCGTCTGCCGGGGAGGCGCAGATCGAGCTGTGCTCGCTGCTCGCCACGGATGTCGACGACCAGCGCCGGAACCCGCTGCACGTCCTTCGTTCCACCACCGGACCGGTGACACGGTTCCTGCGGGGGCTCGGTCTCCCGGATGCGAAGCGTGACGAGTTCGAGACGCGGGCGATGCCCGATGACGCCTACGCGATCGGTCCGCTCGCGTGGATCGACATGGGCGACGACGTGCACGAGGCCGGCATCTCGTGGGGTGCGTGGAAGGCCGCCACCGTGCTGACCCGCCGCAGGGCAGAAGGCAAGGTCGGCTGAGATGGCAACGCGCGCGGACGTGATCGCGGACACCGGCGTGAAGGGGCTGTCGGCGTGCCAGGCACTGTCTGATGCAACCGATGAGTGGCTGCGCGGCGTGTTCGCCGCCGCGGTGGAGGGCGAGAAGAAGGCGGACCGCATCGCGTTGATAGCGGTCGGCGGTTACGGGCGTCGTGAGCTGGCACCGTTCAGCGACCTCGACATCCTGCTGGTGCATGACGGAGTGAAGAACATCGGCGACATCGCATCGAAGATTTGGTATCCCATCTGGGACGCCGGCCTGAAGCTGGGTCATTCCGTGCGCTCGCCGAAAGAGACGATGCAGATGTGCACGACGGATCTCGACACCGCCACTGCTCTCGTCACGGCGCGCTGGCTGGCGGGCAGCGAGTCGCTCGCCGCCGAGGTGATCTCCGGTGCGTCCGACATCTGGCGCCGTCGCGGCCGCGAGTGGCTGGTGGAGCTGCACAAGCGCGTTCTCGAGAGGTACGCAAAGGACGGCGAGGTTGCCTTCCTCCTTGAGCCGAACCTGAAGGAGGGACTCGGCGGACTGCGCGACATCCACGCGCTCGGTTGGGCCGTCGACGCGGGCCTCGAACTGAATTCCGACGACCGCGAGCAGCTGGTGCGCAGCAACGAGGTGCTCCTCGACGTGCGCGTGGCGCTGCACAGGCACATCGGCCGCGCACAGGAGGTGCTGCGTCTCGAGGACCAGGCGCCCGTTGCGCAGGCGTGCGGGTACGCGAACGACGACGCATTGATGGCGTCACTCGCCGAGGTCGGCCGCCGCATCGCGTGGATCGCCGACGAGGCGTGGGCGCAGCTCGACCCGCCGGCCGGACGGTCGCCCGTGCCAGCAGACGTCGCGCCGGGCGTGCAGTTGATCAACGGCGAGATTCACCTCGACGACACCGTCGATGTGTCGGACCCCACGCTGTTGCTGCGTGTCGCGACTGCTGCCGCGCACCACCGCGCCCGCATCGATCGCGCGTCGCTGAACCGACTGGGCGAGTCGTCGCCCGTGTGGCCGGACCCGTGGCCCGCCGGCGCATCCGACGGACTCGTCGCGTTGCTGCTGGAGGGTGATGCTGCGATCCCCGTGTTCGAGTCGCTCGACCAGCGCAACTTGTTCGTGAAGGTGCTGCCCGAGTGGGCACCGGTGCGTAGCCGTCCGCAGCGCAACGCGTACCACCGTTACACGGTGGACCGTCACCTGTGGCAGACCGTCGCGAACGCGGCGAAGTTGGTCGACCGCGTGGCGCGTCCCGACCTGCTGATGATCGGCGCGTTGTTCCACGACCTCGGCAAGGGGTACCCGGGGGACCACACGGAAGTGGGTGTGGAACTTTTCTCCACGATCGGCCACCGCATGGGACTGTCCGAGGCGGACCAGAGGATCGTCTCGTTGATGATCGAGCATCACCTGTTGCTCGCCGACACCGCGACCCGCCGCGACCTCAGTGACGACGCAACGATCACGATGGTCGCCGAGAAACTCGGCTCACAGGTTGCTCTCGACTTGCTCCACGCGCTCACCGAGGCCGATTCGCTCGCCACCGGGCCGTCCGCCTGGAGCGAGTGGAAGTCCGAGCTGATCCAGCTGCTCGTGGAGCGAGTCCGTCACGTGCTCGGTGGTGGCGACGTGCAGGAGGTCATGTGGCGCCTCTTCCCCGACGCGTCGGTCCTCGAGTTGATGGCGGCCGGTGTGATCGCCATCCGTGCCGAGCCCGACCGGGTCACCGTCGTCAGCCCCGACATACCGGGAACGTTCAGTCGCGTCGCCGGCGTCATGGCACTGCACGGACTCGACGTCCTCGGTGCGGAGGCGCACTCGGACGAGCAGGGGATGGCGGCCTCACAGTTCCGCGTCTCCGTCCCGTACTCCGGCGAGATCGACTGGGCGCCCATCGTGTCGAATCTCGACCGCGCACTGAGCGGGCGACTGGCGATCGGTTCGCGTCTCTCGGAGCGCGCAGCGAACGTAAGGCCGCGCCGTGCGATGTCGGCCGCGAAGCCCGCCGCGCCGTCCGTGCGCTTCGATGACAACGCGTCGTCCAACGCGACGTTCCTCGAGGTGCGCGCGCCGGACCAGGTCGGAGTGCTGCACCGCATCACGAAGGCGATGGCTGATCTCGGTCTCGACATCCGCCACGCGCGCGTCCTCACGCTCGGCAACGAGGTGGTCGACTCGTTCTACGTGTGCGAGGCGGGTGGCGGCAAGGTGGAGGACCCGTCGTACCGGGACGAGATCGCCCGCGCGATTCTCCATTCGCTCGAGGGCAACTAAGGTTCGGGCGTGTCCGACGCCTCTCCCGCAGATTTCACCCGCGACCTCATCCGCTGGAGCGAGACGCTCGCGGCCATCGCGCGCACGGGAATGGGATTCACGCAGAGCCTGTACGAGAAGGAGCGCTACGAGGAGGTGCTGAAGGTCGCCGCCGACATCAAGGGAGCCGCGGACGAGGCACTCGAGGTGCGCCGCGAGCAGGACCACTTCGTGCAGGAGTGGATGGAATCCATCGGCGAGGGCGTGCCCGGGTACGTCACCCCGAAGGTCGCCATCGGGTGCATCGTCGGCAACGACAAGGGCGAGATCCTTCTGGTGCAGCGCAAGGACAGCGGTGTGTGGCTGTACCCCACGGGTTGGGCCGACGTCGGGTACTCACCGGCCGAGGTGGCCATCAAGGAAGTGCACGAGGAGACGGGCATCATCGCCGAACCGACGACGCTGATGGGCGTCGTCGATGGGATGCGAATGGGCTTCTCGCGCTTCGGCATGTACATGCTTCTCTTCCACATGAACGCCGTCGGCGGCGAGTTGAACGGTCACCCGTTGGAGACCGGCGATGTCGGCTGGTTCGCCGCGGACGCCCTGCCGTCTCCCATTGCCGGTGTGCAGTGGTGGGGCCCCATGGCCTTCGATGCAATCAACGGCGTGAAGTCACACGCCACGTTCGATTCGCCGCGTGACCAGATGTGGCGCGGCGAGTCAGGCGAACACTGAGCGGTCAGTTGCCGTCCTGGTCGCGCAGGAACTGCTCGACCTCGTCGACGAGCGAACTGCCGTCGTCCTCTTCGCTCTCCTCGAACTCGAACTCGAGCTGGTTCGGGTTGTAGGCGTCGTCACCCAGTTCCTCGAGACGGCGGACGTACTCGGCGAGATCGTCGTCGTCGTCGATCATCTCCTGGATCTGCTCGTCGTACTCGACCACGTCGTTGTGCAGCGCCCCGAGCGGAGGGGGAGTGCCGATGATCTCGCCCGCGCGCTGGATGAGCGCGTTGGCCGCCTTCGGGGACGGGATCTGCGATGCGTACGCGGGCACGGTGGCCCACAGGGACACAGCGTGGATGGACGACTGTATGCAGGCGTCGTTGACCACGCCGATGATGCCGGTGGGGCCCTCGTACTGGGGCTTCTGCAGGTCGAAACGCTCGATCATGGTGTCGTCGGACGACGTGCCCATGATGCGCGTGGACTGGCTGTGGGCGACATCGGCGATCAACGCGCCGAGTGTCAGCACCATGGAGACGTCGTACTGCACCGCGACGCTCAGCACCTGCTCTGTGAAGAGTCGCCAGCGGAGGCTCGGTTCCGGTCCGAGCAGCAGGATCACGTCGGACCCGGGCGTGCTCGCGTGCCACATGGAGACCTTCGGCCACACGATGTCGCGCTGGTTCGACCCGCGCAGGCGCACCGACGGGCGGATGGTGGCGAAGTCGGTGAAGTCCTCGGGATCGATCTCGGCGAGCGGCTGTGCCTGCCACGCATCGATGAGCGTCCGCACCGCCATGCTCGCGCCGTCGGCGGCATCGTTCCATCCCTGGAAGGCGGCGATGATGACCGGACGCTGGAGCGTCGGTCTCGACTGCCATCTCACATGGTCATTCGCCGTCATCGGGTTCCAAACTACCGCCGAAATCGGCACACCAATTTTGGGATGCACCTGCGAAACCCGTGAATTCACGGGCGTCCCGTCGTGGTGTGGCAAGGTGGACGTGATGTCAGCAGTGATCGAACGCGCAGGTGCCGTGACCGACGAATTGGTCGATGCATTCGCCCGTCTCATCCCGCAGTTGTCGTCGTCCAACCCGCCGCCCGGCCGTGACCAGTTGCAGGCCATCGTGTCGTCCGACGCATGCGTCCTGTTCGTCGCACGGGTCGACGGCCGCATCGT
>JBEGQK010000137.1:0-3010 GCA_041180985.1 Actinomycetota bacterium | reverse complement strand
TGGCGACGCGCCTCACCGATGAGGTCGTCGAGAATTCGTTCGTCCGTGGCCGCGCGCATGCGGTGCCACGCGAGGATGTCGTCGAGGTACGTGCGCTCAGCCATGCCGGCTCTGGACGCGCACCCGCGCGGTCAGAGTCCCTTGCCGCCGATGGGCTTCAGGCCGTGGAACTCCGGGGCACCGCCGATGAAGGGCGCAAGACCCTTCTGGAAGGGCTTGAACCAGTCCGCTGCGCCGTGCGCCGCCTGTGCCTCTGCCGACTCGTACATCTCGTAGATCCAGAGTGCGTTCGCGTCACCCGTGTCCTCGTGGAGGAGGTAGTAGCGGGTGCCGTCTTCCTTCGCGACGTGCTCGTACGCGGCACTGAAGGCCGTTGCGAGATCGGCGCGCTTCCCGTCGGCGGCAACCAACTTCACGATCAAAGAAACCTGGCTCATCTGAAATCCCCTTCGTAGGTGAACGGGGCAAACCTAGCCCCGGGAGTGACCGCGCTCAGAACCCGAGGATCGAGTGCACCCGTGCCGAGAGTTCGGCAATGGGCACCCGCACCTGTTCCGTGGAGTCACGGTGGCGGATGGTGACCGAGTGGTCCTCGAGGGAGTCGAAGTCCACCGTGACGCAGAGCGGGGTGCCGATCTCGTCCTGGCGGCGGTACCGGCGGCCGATCGCCTGGGTCTCGTCGTAGTCGCACATGTAATTTGCGGACAGCGTCGAGTAGATCTGCTTGGCGAGCGGCGTCAGCGTGTCCTTCTTCGAGAGCGGGAGCACCGCCACCTTGAACGGCGCGAGGCGCGGGTGCAGGCGCAGGACCGTGCGGGGCTCGTCGTTCACCACGTCCTCGTCGTAGGCGGCCAGAAGGAACGCGGCCATCGTGCGGTTCGCGCCGGCGGCGGGCTCCACGACGTACGGGATGTACCGCTCGTTCGTTGCCTGGTCGAAGTAGTCGAGCTTCTCCCCCGAGGCATTCGAGTGCTGGGTCAGGTCGAAATCCGTGCGCTGGGCGATGCCCTCGAGCTCGCCCCAGCCCCACGGGAAGAGGAACTCCACGTCGCTGGTGCCGGCCGAGTAGTGCGACAGTTCGTCCGCGTCGTGGGGACGGATGCGCAGCATCTCGCGCGGGATGCCGAGGTCCACGTACCACTCGAGGCGCGCGTTGCACCAGTACTCGTACCACTTCGGGCCCTCTGCCGGTGGAACGAAGAACTCGAGCTCCATCTGTTCGAACTCGCGGGTTCGGAAGATGAAGTTGCCGGGCGTGATCTCGTTGCGGAAACTCTTGCCCACCTGGGCGATGCCGAACGGCGGCTTCTTGCGGCTCGTCTGCAGGACGTTCGCGAAGTTCACGAACATTCCCTGGGCGGTCTCCGGACGCATGTAGACGTCGGCACCCGAACCCTCGATCGGCCCGGCCGTCGTCTTGAACATGAGGTTGAAGGCCCGCGCCTCGGTGAACTGGCAACCCTTCTGGCCCTGCGGGCAGTCACGGGTCTCGAGGTGGTCCTCCCGGAACCGGCGCTTGCACACGGTGCAGTCGACCAACGGGTCGGAGAAGTTGGCCAGGTGACCGGAGGCCTCGAAGACCTGGGGCGGGCCGAGGATGGCCGCATCGATCAGGACGACATCGTCGCGCTGCTGCACCATGGTGCGCACCCATGACTCCTTGACGTTGCGCAGCATCAGCGAACCGAGCGGGCCGTAGTCGTACGACGAGCGGAATCCCCCGTAGATCTCGGCCGATGGGTAGACGAATCCGCGGCGCTTGCACAGATTGACGATCTGGTCGAGGTCCTTCGCTGGCATAGAAGGACAAGCCTACAAGTGGCGGTCGAATACCCCGAGGCTCCGGATGCGCCGTTCGAGGTGAGCCTCCATGGCCTTCATCGCGAGTTCGCTGGCCTGGTGGACGGCTGTCGACTCCTCGAGTGCCAGCGCCTCTCGCAACTTCCCGCCGAGGATCATCCGCACGATGTCGATGGTCCCGGACGCGAGCGCAGCGCCCATCCGGCAGTTTGCACATTGCACCCCGCCCTCGAGGATGTCGAAACCGACGAGTTCCTCGGGACGACCGCACGACACGCATGCATCCAACTGGGGTGCCGAGCCCTCGAGAGCGAGGAGCTTCCAGTAGAAGCCCGCCAGCATCAACGGCGACCGCTGCTCCTCGAGCGCCGCCAGCGCGCGTCGCAGCATCTCGAAGATCTGCGGCACGGGCTCGTGCTCGGGGGTCATCTTGTTGACGACCTCGAGCATCGCTATCCCCTGCGTCAGGCGCTGCAGGTCCGAGTGCAATTTGTGCTGGACCGTCACGAGCCGCACCTCGTCGAGTGTCGGCAGCGACTTACCCGGTTTGATCATGACGTCCACATGGCACATCGGCTCGAGGCGTGCCCCGATCCTCGACTTCGTCTTGCGCACGCCGTTCGCCGCCGCCGCCATCCGCCCGTGGTCACGCGTCAGCAGGAACACGACGCGGTTGGCCTCGCTTGACTTGGCCGAACCGAGAACAATCGCCTCGTCGCGGAACGGGTTCACGAATCGAGACCACCGAAGCGACGGTGGCGTCGGTTGAAGTCGTCGATGGCCATCTCGAGGTGGAGGGACTGCAGGTCCGCCCACTTGATGTCGAGGAACACCAATTCGCTGTAGGCCAGTTCCCACACGAGTGACGTGGGCAACTGGTCGGGCGGCCCGAGGATCAACGCGAGATCCGGCTCGTCCCGCACGGGTGCGAGCAACGCAGCAGAGAGAACTGCCTCGTCGATCTCCTCCCCCGCGGACGAGAGCGAATCGACCACGCGGGCGAACCGTGCGTGACCGTCGGGACCCGGGTCGACCACCACATTGATGCCGTCATCACGCCGCCAGACGAACCGCCTGGTCCCGTGCGCATCGATCTGCTCCACCTTGTCGACCTGCTCGTACTGGGACGCGAGCTCCGCCAGTGAGTCGGCGTCATCCCCGTCGCCGTGGTGCGGGAACACCGTCACCCATCGCGCACCCACGTGGGCAA
>JBEGQK010000136.1:0-4493 GCA_041180985.1 Actinomycetota bacterium | reverse complement strand
TCGCACAGGATGTTCAGCGGCTTGTCGACGTTGTTCGCCGCGCTCCAGGCGATGACCGCACCGAGGGAACGGGTTGCGTCACCGTCGATCAGGAACCACGCGGCGTCGTCGGTGATGAAGGCGGCACCGGGCGAGAAGACCTGGGCCTCGCCGGCAGGGTCCTCGTTGAGAGAAAGGTGGTCGCGCACGAGTGCGCGAAGTTTCAGTGCGAGAAGACGGGACCGACGCTCTTGGTCGGCCGACAACTACTCGGCCTTTGCCGGGGCGTTCTTGCGCGCGCCGTAGCGCTTGTTGAAGCGCTCCACGCGGCCGCCGGTGTCCACCAGCTTCTGCTTGCCCGTGTAGAACGGGTGGCACTGGTTGCAGAGTTCCACGTTGAGCGAGCCGCCCTTGGTGCTGCGGGTCGTGAATGTGTTGCCGCATGAGCACTTGACGTTGAGGTCGTCGTACTGGGGGTGAGTCTCGGTCTTCATGGCATCTCCTCGGAACGGATGGAAAAGTGTATCGGCACGGGATTCGACCCCCAATGGGCCCGATCCCCGTGCCGACAAGGGTTTGCGGGTCAGACGCCGGGCGTCTTTGCCACCTCTGACAGGAACTCGTCGTTCGTGCGGAAGGTCTTCAGGCGGTCCATCAGCATCTCGAGGCCCGGTGCGGGGTTGCCGTCCTGGGCCATGCCGCCGAGGACCCGGCGCAGCTTGACCACCAGCTGGAACTGCTTGCGGTCGATGAGCAGCTCGTCGTGGCGGGTGCTCGAGCCGAGGACGTCGATGGCGGGGAACACACGGCGCTCGGCGATGCGTCGGTCGAGACGCAGCTCCATGTTGCCCGTTCCCTTGAACTCCTCGAAGATCGCCTCGTCCATGCGGCTGTTCGTCTCCACGAGCGCGGTGGCGAGGATGGTCAGCGACCCGCCCTCCTCCACGTTTCGGGCGGCACCGAAGAACTTCTTCGGCGGGTACAGCGCGCCGGCGTCGATACCACCGGACATGATGCGACCGCTGGCGGGCGCAGCGAGGTTGTAGGCACGCGAGAGACGCGTGATGCCGTCGAGGATGATGACGACATCCTCACCCATCTCGACCATGCGCTTCGCCTTCTCGATGCACATCTCGGCGATGTGCGTGTGCTCGTCACTCGGACGGTCGAAGGTGGAGGAGATGACCTCGCCCTTCACCGTGCGCTTCATGTCGGTGACTTCCTCCGGGCGCTCGTCGATGAGAAGAACGATGAGCTTGACCTCGGGGTTGTTCTGCTCGATCGACTGGGCGATCGTCTTCATGACCGTGGTCTTGCCCGCCTTCGGCGGCGACACGATGAGACCGCGCTGGCCCTTTCCGATGGGGGCGACGAGGTCGATGATGCGTGCGGTCATGTTCGTCGGGTCCGACACGCTCTCCATGCGCAGCTTCGAGTCCGGGAAGAGCGGCGTGAGGTCCTCGAAGCGCGGGCGCTGCTTGGCCTTGTCGGGGTCCTTGCCGTTGACCGTGTGGATCTCGAGCATCGCCGGGTTCTTCTCGTTGCGGCCGGCCGGTCGTGACATGCCGGTGACATGGTCACCCTTTCGCAGTCCGTACTGGCGCGTGAGCTTCACGGGGATGTAGGCGTCCTCGCGTGTCGGCAGGTAACCACCGACGCGCAGGAAGCCGTAGCCCTCGTCACGGAGATCGAGGTAGCCCTCCACCTTCACGGGCTCATTGCTGTACTGCTGCTGGTCGTCGCCCTCGTCACCGAAACGATCCTCGCCCTGCGGGCCCTCGTCGCGGCCGTTGCGTCCGCGACGACGACGGCGGCGGCGCGAGTTGCCGTCTCCGTCCCAGTCCCGGTCCTGCTGACCCTGACCACCCTGACGGTTCTGGTTCTGGCCACCCTGGCGCTGACCCTGACCACCCTGACGGTTCTGGTTGCGGTCACCACGGTCGCCGCGATCCCCGCGGTCTCCCCTGTCGCCGCGCGATTGACCGCCGCCTTCGCCGGCCACGGTCAGTTCGTCGATGCGGCCCTCGTGCTTGGCGAGCTCCACTTCCCATTCGGCAAGCGGTTCGCCGTCGGCACCGAGGTACACCTTCGGCTCGTCGTTGTTGCGCGCCGGGCGGTCGCCACGACCGCCGGAACGTTCGGACCTCTCGCGCGGTGCGTCATCACCCGAATCGTCGGCACTCTCGGCCTTCGGTTCCGGTTTGTCGGCCTTTGCGGGCTGGGCTGCCGCGCCGGTCTTCTCGAGGATCTTCTCGACGAGAACAGCCTTGGTGGCGCGAGCACCGGCCTTGACACCGAGTGCCTCGGCGATGGCGGTCAACTGTTCTTTGTCCTTCGCTTCCAGTGCGGACTTTTCAAGGGCATCTGCGGCCATGATTCCTGCTTTCCAGCAACCCGTTTCTGCGGGTGTGTGAGGGTGTGCGCACATCGACCGTGGCCGTTGTGGCGTTTGAATCTCGACCCGTCACGCGTTGTCAGCGACTGTGACCGGGGAGAACTCGGCGAACCGAGCAATGACCACCATAGCCCCGTGGTCCCCCGTTCGCAACGACCTGGGCCGTTGGTACCGTCTGTGGCATGCGCAAGACCCTCGGATTCGCTGCAATTGCCTGTCTGGCGCTCGGCGCATGCGGAGGTGGCTCGTCATCCTCCGACACGACCGCAGCCGCCAAGAAGATCAACCCCGAGTACGCCGACTTCTGCCTGGTGGCGCAGGAACTCGACCAGGCGAGCAACAGCACGCACGGCAACGACCCCATGGCCATGAGCGACCCGGCGAAAATGGAAGCCGCGTGGAAGACGATCATGGAGTCGTCCCAGAAGCTGCTCGACGAGTCACCGCTCGCGGTCAAGAGCGACGTGAAGCTCATGCTCGACGGCATGAAGGCGATGGACAAGATCTACGCGACGTACAAGTACAACCTGTCGGAAATGAAGGCCGTCCCACAGGTCGCCCAGGACCTGAACGCCATACTTGCCGACAAGACGATTGCGTCCGCATCGGAGCGTTTCAGGACCTTCATGTCGGCCAACTGCGGCCTCTAATCCGGAGGGGTGTGACCCCTTCACAAGGACACACCCATTTGTCATAGTCCACGTGCAGGGGCGGTCCCTGCAGGACAGGAGAACCGTGGAAGAGAATCCCCGCTGGAAGTCCGGCAAGAAGATGGAGAAGTCCCTCCTGCTGGCTGCGAAATGGCACAGGAAGCAGGCCCGAAAGAAGGACAAGGAGCCTTATCTCGGACACCTCCTGGGGGTCGCGTCATTGGTCATCGAGTACGGAGGAACCGAGGAGCAGGCATGTGCCGCCCTCCTGCATGACGCCATCGAGGACCAGAAGAAGACGATGGCGGACATCAAGGTCAAGACCGGCAGCGCAGCAATTGCCCGAATGGTCAACGAGTGCACCGAGAGTTACAAGATTCCCAAGGGGAAACACAAGAACGAGGTCTGGGCCGAGCGCAAGCAGTGGTACATCGACCATCTCAGGTCCAAGCCATCGGACAGTGACTCGATACTCGTGGCGCTAGCGGACAAGGTGAACAACTGCGAGAAGACGCTCCGTGATTTCCAGGAGTACAACCGAAACCCGCAGCGCCTCTGGCGTGATTTCAATGCCGGCGATTCCTGCCAGAAGTGGTGGTACGAGCAGCTCCTCGAGGGGTTCGCATCCAAGAAGTTGACCGGCCCGCAGAAGCGGCTCGTTGCCCGATTCGAGGAGGCTGTCACCGCTCTCTTCGGCAGTCGACAGATCGTCGACTGCGACCGGAAGCACCAGCACTGGCACGAACTCCCGAAGGGTGCGAAGTGACCGACCCGGAACTCGAGAGAGCCATCGAAGACGAATACGCCCGACGATGCGAGCGTGCGGCCTCGCTGGCATTCGACTGGATGGTCAGGGAGGGCGCCACACAGCAGGACGTCGACGATGACGGCATCATCAATTCCCAGTTCACCCTCAATGGCATCGACTACTTCATCGGCCCGCCCACCCTCGACCTCGACTACGCATTCGAGCTAGAGATCGGCGCACTCATCTATGAGGACCCTCCGTTCGACCCGGGAACGCTGGACGCGATGATGGCCCGGCACATAAGCGGCATTGCCCAGGAGGAGGAACTCCTGTTCATCGAGAACGGAGATGCCGGTCTGTGGGCCATCTGTCGGTTCGAGGGCAATGACCTGAAGGCTGACGTCGACTTTGACCACCGCATCCGCCAATTGATCGCGCTTGCCGAGGCCGCGCACGGAGCAGTGCATTCCTGATGCCGTCGTGGTTCGGGGGCGGCTGCCTCGGGTGGATTCTCGCGATCATCCTGTGGTGCGTGATTGCGGTGGTCTTCCCCATCGTTCTCGTCGGCTGGGTCATCATCATCGGTGGTGTCCTCGGGATGATGGGTGGCGGTGGCGGGGGCGCATCGGATTGACGACTGCACGCACATCAATGACTGAAGAGGAGACACGACAATGAGAACACGCAAACCGACCAAATGCCCGCGGTGCGGCAACAAGAC
>JBEGQK010000135.1:0-6868 GCA_041180985.1 Actinomycetota bacterium | reverse complement strand
TTCTCTGCCACGGTGCGAGGCTACCGAAGGTTCATCGGGCGTCACGAAGTTCGCGACGCATCTCGTTGATCTCGTCCCTGAGACGGGCGGCGTACTCGAACTTCAGACCGGTCGCGGCTTCGTGCATCTCCTCCTCGAGGGTCTGGATGAGACGCGCGAGTTCCTGCTGCGGGAGCGACTTGATCTCTCGCTGGACCTTCTCGCGCTC
The DNA here is from genome assembly GCA_041180985.1 of Actinomycetota bacterium. GTDB lineage: Bacteria > Actinomycetota > Acidimicrobiia > Acidimicrobiales > Ilumatobacteraceae > UBA2093. Next base: position 6,660 of record JBEGQK010000135.1, on the reverse strand, counting down.
CCGGTTCCGGCGCTGGCCCTTCCCGGGCAGCGCGGTGCCGTCATCAACGCCGAGAACGGAGAGGATGTCGCCGACGGCCTTGCGGATCGTCTGCGGGTTGATGCCGTGCTCCGCGTTGTAGGCGATCTGCATCTCACGGCGGCGCTTCGTCTCGTTGATGGCGCGCTCCATGGACGGCGTCACCTTGTCGGCGTACATCACGACCTGGCCGGCCACGTTTCGTGCCGCACGGCCGATCATCTGGATGAGGGAGGTCTCGCTGCGCAGGAACCCCTCCTTGTCGGCATCGAGGATGCACACCAGCGACACTTCCGGCAGGTCGAGCCCCTCGCGCAGCAAGTTGATGCCGACGAGCACGTCGAACTCGCCGAGACGCAGGGACCGCAGGATCTCGATGCGCTGCATGGTGTCGATGTTGCTGTGCAGGTAGCGGACGCGCAGCCCCTGCTCGAGCAGGTACTCGGTGAGGTCCTCGGCCATCTTCTTCGTGAGGGTGGTGACGAGGATGCGTTCCTCGCGCTCGATGCGCTCCTGCACCATCGCGATCAGGTCGTCGATCTGGCCCTTCGTGGGCCGCACGACGACCTCGGGGTCCACGAGTCCGGTGGGGCGCACGATCTGTTCCACGACGCGGGCACTGTGCTTCAGCTCGAAATCGGCGGGCGTTGCCGACATGAACACACCTTGGTTGATCCGCTCCATCGTTTCCTCGAACCGCAGCGGCCTGTTGTCCCGGGCGCTCGGCAGGCGGAAGCCGTGCTCGACGAGCGTGTCCTTGCGGCTGCGGTCACCCGCGTACTGCGCATGCAACTGCGGCACGGCGACGTGGCTCTCGTCGATGACCAACAGGTAGTCCTTCGGGAAGTAATCGAGAAGCGTGAAGGGCGGCTCACCCGGCTGACGGCCGTCGATGTGCATGGAGTAATTCTCGATGCCGTTGCAGTAACCCATCTCCTGGATCATCTCCAGGTCGTACTGGGTGCGCATGCGCAGTCGCTGGGCCTCGAGGAGCTTCCCCTGCTTCTCGAACTCGGCCAGGCGCAACTGCAGCTCATGCTCGATGCCCACGACGGCCCGTCTCATCCGCTCGTCTCCGGCCACATAGTGCGTCGCCGGGAACACGATGACCTCGGAGAACTCCCCGAGCTGTTCCCCCGTCAACGGGTCAACCGACGTGATGCGGTCGATGGTGTCGCCGAACATCTCGATCCGGATGACGGATTCCTCGTACGCCGGGTGCACCTCCACCGTGTCGCCGCGCACGCGGAAGTTGCCGCGGCCGAGCGTCATGTCGTTGCGGTCGTACTGGAGATCCACCAGACGGCGCAGGATGCTGCGCTGGTCGTAGTCGACCCCCACGTGCAGTTCCAGCAACTGGCCCTTGTACTCATCGGGATCGCCCATTCCGTAGATGCACGACACGGAGGCAACGACGATGGTGTCGCGTCTGGTCAGCAACGCGGCGGTGGCGGAGTGGCGGAGACGGTCGATCTCGTCGTTGATAGACGAGTCCTTCTCGATGTACGTGTCACTGGACGGGATGTACGCCTCGGGCTGGTAGTAGTCGTAGTAGCTGACGAAGAACTCGACACGGTTCTCCGGGAAGAACTCCTTCATCTCCTGCGCCAGCTGGGCAGCGAGACTCTTGTTCGGGGCGAGAATCAGAGTGGGCTTCTGCACGGCCTCGATGGTCCACGCGATGGTGGCCGACTTGCCGGAGCCGGTGATGCCGAGGAGAGTCTGGAAACGTTCCCCCGCGCGGATTCCCTCTGCCAACTGCGCGATGGCCTTCGGTTGGTCGCCTGCCGGCGCGAACTCGGAGACAACCTTGAAGTCGGGCACGTCGGAAGCGTACCGATGGGGTGCGGTTACTCGGTCTTCTCCGCGGGCGGGACCTGTTCACCCGCATCGGGTGCGGCGGGCGGAAGTGTGACCGCCCATTCCCACACGGCGGCCACCTGGACCTCGAGAGCGGACATGTCGCCGGAGTTGTCGACGATCCTGTCCGCGATGGCAACCCTTTTCTCGCGGCTCGTCTGGTTCGCGACGCGCGCACGCGCGTCGTCCTCCTTGAACCCGCGGAACTCCATGAGACGCGAGACCGCGACATCGACGGGAACATCGACCACGATGACGCCGCACAGACCCTTGCGCGGGTTCTCGGCGAGCAGCGGGATGTCGAGGACGACGACGTTGTCGGTGGTGCGCTGCTCCTCGAGACGACGGTTCATCTCCTTCCCGACGGCGGGATGGACGATCTTGTTCAGGGCGGCGAGCCTGTCCTTGTCGGAGAATGCGATTCCGGCGAGGGCGACGCGGTCGAGCGAGCCGTCCTCCCTGATGATCGAGTCGCCGAACTCCGCGGACAATTCCTTCAGAAGCGGTTGACCCGGTTCCTGCAGTTCCTTGACGATCGCGTCCGCATCAATGATGACGGCGCCCCTCTGTGCGAGGAGCGCCGACACCGTTGACTTTCCGGATCCGATTCCGCCTGTCAGCCCGAGAAGGATCACGGCGGAACCTCGTGAGCCTGATCAGGCTTCGGGAGCGGCCTCTGCCGGTGCGCCCTCGGCACCCTCCGGCTGGCCGTATTCCTTGTAGTACTCGGCCCAGGCGGCCTCGCGCTCGGTGTCATCGCCACCGACCCAGTTGCCGTGCTCGTCGACCTCGAACTGGCCCTGGTACTCGGCGGCGAGCTCGCCACCTTCCGCGGCCTGCTTGATGGAGATCGAGATGCGGCGGCGGGCGAGGTCGAGATCGATGATCTTGACCCACAGCTCCTCACCGGGTGTGACGACCTGCTCCGGTGCGTCCACGTGGTGCGCCGACATCTCGGAGATGTGGACGAGACCCTCGATGCCGTCGCCCACCTGGACGAACGCACCGAACGGGACGAGCTTCGTGACGCGGCCGTAGACCAACTGGCCCACCTCGTGGGAGCCGGCGAACTCCTGCCAGGGGTCCTGCTGTGTGGCCTTCAGCGAGAGGCTGATGCGCTCGCGGCTCATGTCCACGTCGAGGACCTGGACGGTGACCTTGTCTCCGACCTGCACGACCTGCGACGGGTGCTCGACGTGCTTCCAGGACAGCTCGCTGACGTGGATGAGACCGTCCATGCCGCCAAGGTCCACGAACGCACCGAACGCCACGACGGAGGAGATGACACCCTCGCGCACCTCGCCGGACTTGAGGTTGTCGAGGAACATGTCGCGCTGTTCCTTCTGGTTCTCCTCGAGGAAGCCACGGCGGGACAGCACCACGTTGTTGCGGTTGCGGTCGAGCTCGATGATCTTCGCCTCGATGACCTTGCCCATGTAGGGCTGGAGATCGCGCACGCGGCGCAGCTCGACGAGCGATGCGGGCAGGAAGCCACGGAGACCGATGTCGACGATGAGGCCGCCCTTGACGACCTCGATGACGGTTCCCTGGACGATGCCGTCCTCTTCCTTCTTCTTCTCGATCTCTCCCCACGCCTTCTCGTACTGGGCGCGCTTCTTCGAGAGGATGAGACGACCTTCCTTGTCCTCGAGGGTCACGACGAGGGCTTCGACTTCCTCGCCGAGCGAGACGACGTCGTGCGGGTTCACGTCGTTCTTGATCGCGAGTTCGCGGACCGGGATGACGCCCTCGGTCTTGAAGCGAACGTCGAGGAGAACACCGTCCCGGTCGATCTTGACGACGGTGCCCTTCACGAGCTGGCCGTCCTTCAGACTCACCATCGTGTCTTCGATCTCCTCGCCGAACGGGCGGCTGAGGTCACGGTCGGTGATCTGGCGGGGGGTGTAGTTGTTCTCTGCGTCGAACGTGCCGAATGCAGAAGAGAGAGTTGTGTCGGACAAGGAACTGGTCTTTCGGGATGGATAGGGATATCGATGGACGGGGGAACCCCCGGCCCTACCGTCGGAAGGGCGTGGCAGACGCTATCAGCAGAAATTCGGGAGTCTCCACGGACGGCGGGTCGGCGACGTACCGCCCCGGTTCCACCGAATAGATGTGGTCAACCGCCATGCCCACCTTCTCCATGAGGAGGCGCAGTTCGCGCGGCGTGTAGCAACCCGTCCACAGGTCGACCTCTGTCCCCCTGCCCTGTTCGTTCTTCACCTCGGTCACCTCGTGGGAGACGCCCGTGTCCGCATCGAAAGTGGCACCTTCGTGGTACTTCACGGCGAAATACGCACTGAACGCCGACAGCGCCAGCCGACCTCCGTTCCTCAGCGCGCGACGGATCCCCGTCAGCACGTCGAGGTCGCTCCCGTTCGCCGTCATCAACCCGAACGCACCCTGGCAGAGGCAGATCACCGCGTCGAACTCCGCGTCGAAGGTGAGGTTCCTCGCGTCCAAGCGCTCGAACGTCGCACCATCAACATCCGACGACCGTGCGATGTCGATGAACCTCTGGCTGATGTCGATGCCGTGCACTCTGATCCCGCGCGAGGCGAGTTCGTGCGCGTGACGTCCCGGGCCGCACCCGACGTCGAGGACGCGCATGCCCGGCCGCAGACCGAGCCACCCGACGACCGCGTCGACCTCCTGGCGTGTTCCCTTCGTGAACGAGTACCGCAGGTACGCCGCGCCGAGATGATCAGCGATCGGCTCGAACCAATGGTCGTGACCGGTCACGGGTACTTCACGCCTTGGCTTCGGCCCAGGTCGGGCCCCATGCCGCGTTCACCTCGAGGGGCACACGCAGCTCGGCAGCACCCTTCATTGCGTCCAGCACGACCGTGTTCACACTGTCGTGCTCCGACACCGGCGACTCCACGATGACCTCGTCATGCACCTGCAGAACGAGACGTGCCTCCAGGCCCTGGTCGCGCAGCCGTTGGTCGATGCGCACGAGCGCGATCTTGAAGATGTCGGCCGCGAGACCCTGGATCGCCGCGTTCATCGCCTGCCGTTCGCCGGCCTGGCGGATGCGGAAGTTGTCGCTGAGCAGTTCGGGGATCGGGCGTCGTCGTTTGAAGAGCGTCTCGGTGTACTGCTTGTTTCGCGCCTCGCTGACGGCCGACTCCATGTAGTTCTTCACGTTCGGGAACGCGGCGAAGTACGAGTCGAGGATCTCGGATGCCTCGGACACGGCGATCCCGAGGCGCTGGCTGAGTCCGTACGCCTCCATGCCGTATGCGAGTCCGTACGAGACCATCTTCGCCTTCGACCTCTGGTCGTGGGTGACCTTCGCGGGGTCGACGCCGAACACGCGCGCGGCGGTGGCCCGGTGGATGTCCTCGCCGGCATTGAAGGCAGTGACGAGTCCGGGGTCGTCGGCCAGGTGGGCAATGCAGCGCAGCTCGATCTGGTTGTAGTCGGCGACCATCAACTCGCATCCCGCCCGTGCGACGAAGGCGGTGCGGAACACGCGGCCCTCGTCGGTGCGGACCGGGATGTTGTGCAGGTTCGGGCGGTCGCTGCTGAGTCGACCGGTCCGCGCGACGGTCTGGTTGAACGTTGCGTGGATGCGCGAGTCGGGCCCGACCTCCGCCAACAGTCCCTCCCCGTAGGTGGACCTCAGCTTCTCGACCTCGCGGTAGCGAAGGAGCGGCCCGATGAACTCCGGCCATTCATCGTGCAGCTTCTCGAGCGTTGCGGCGTCCGTGCTGTAGCCCGTCTTCGTCTTCTTGCCCGGTGTCAGCCCCTTGTCCTCGTACAGGATCTCGCGCAATTGGTTGGTGGAGTTGACGTTGAACTGCTTGCCCGCGATCTCGTAGAGACGCGAGGTGAGTTCCGAGGCCTCCGCGGTGAGACGCGTCCGTATGTTCTCCAGTGCCCCGCGGTCGACCGCGATGCCGAGGTGTTCCATGCGCGCGAGAACGTGAACGAGGGGATTCTCGATCTCGGTGTACAGGGCCTCGTTGTCGATCGAAGCGAGTCGTTGCCTCATGAGCGACGCAAGATGCCCGACGAGGACGGCGTCCTCCCCGCAGGACTTCGGGAGGGCGGCCGCTTCCTCGCCGCCGAAATCGAACTGACCGGTTGACTCCACGCTGGCGCTCGGCTCCGCGCCGAGGAAGTCGAGGCACACCGACGCCAGCGAGTAGCTGCTGCGCGAGGGGTCGACCAGGTACGTCGCGATCTGGGTGTCGAGGACGAGTCCCTGCATGTCGATCCCGGCTGACAGCAGCGACCGCATCATCGGCTTCGCGTCGTGCGCGACCACGGCGCGGTGGGATGCGATGGCGCCCCCGACCTTCGCATCAGTGATGACGTCCGACGGGATCCAACCGGTCTCACCGGTCAATGCATCGATGACGACGGACATCCCGGCCAGCGGGGACCGTCCGCGGTCGCCTTCCCATCTGGCCGCGACGACGAGTTCGGGAAGCGACGTGATCACTTGCGCGGCCCCGGCCGCGTCCATCGTCCTCGTCACGCCGAACGTGATCTCCGCGGGCGTGGATTCCGTCGATGGCGAGCCCGTCGGTCGCGGGTCGGCATCTCCGCGCACGGCCCAGCCGCGGTCCTTCACCAGGTCGTCCACCCTCTTCGCCATGGTCTTGAACTCGAGGAACTCGAAGAGACGGCGCATCGCGGCCATGTCCGGCGCGGGGGCCAGCGACCCGAGGTCGATGTCGATCGGGACGTCCCGGCGCAGGACCATCATCGACGCGTTGCGGGTCACGCGCTCGCCGTGCTCGTGCAGGTTGGCCTTCAGCTTGGGCGTCT
>JBEGQK010000134.1:0-4624 GCA_041180985.1 Actinomycetota bacterium | reverse complement strand
GCGGTCAGTTGCCCGTGAACTTCGCGGGCCGCTTCTCCACGAACGCGGCGGATGCCTCGCGGTGGTCGGCGGTGCCCATGGTGCGCACCATGGCGACGGCCTCTGCGTCGAGTGCGGTCTCCAATGGAACCTCGAGCGAACGGTTGATGTTCTGCTTGATGTACTGCAACGCGACGGGTGCACGCGACGCGAGCTCGTGGCACCACTCGAGGGCGGCCTGTTCGTAGTTCTCGTCCGGCAGGACCGCGTTCACGATGTTCAGTGACAGGGCGTCGCGTGCCGAGAGGCGCGGCGACATGAACATCAGCTCCTTGGCCTTCGCCTCGCCCACGATGCGGGGCAGGAACCACGACGTGCCGAAGTCGCCGCTCGCGCCGATGTTCGCGAAAGCCGTCACGATGATCGCGCGCTCGGCGGCGATGCGCAGGTCCGCCGCGAAACCGATGGAGAGGCCCGCACCCGCTGCCGGGCCGGGGAACGAGGCAACGACCGGCTGGGGGAGACGGCGGATGGCGAGGCTGACCTGGCGCTGGATGGTGCGCAGTCGGTTGATCCCCTGTTCGGTGCTCGTCGCTCGTGCTGCACCCGCGTTCTTGTGGCTGGCGGCGAATCCCTTCACGTCACCACCCGCGCAGAATGCTCCGCCCTCTCCGGTGATCATGACGACCCGCACGTCCGTGTCGGCGGCGATGACCGGGAGGACGGCGTCGAAGCCCGCGTACATCGCATCGGACAGCGCATTGCGCGCCTCCGGCCTGTTGAACGAGATGACCGCGACGTGGCCCTCGATGCGCGCGAGAAGGTCGTTGGTGCCTGTGTCGAGTGTGCTCATGATTCCCCCTTGACGTTTCCGATCCTGATTGTTCCACGCACGTCACCGCATCACGGCAGTCGGAAGAGTGCCGCAATAGCCTGAACGTCGATGTGGAGAAAATGGACGCCATTTCTCGTCGTGCTGGTGATGAGGGCACGGTTCTTCTTCAGCCCCATGACAACGGACGAGGGTGGGTACCTCGCCGTGGCACGGGCATGGTTCCGGGGCGCCGATCTCTACGGGAAGGTGTGGGTGGACAGACCGCAGGGTCTGCTCGTGGTGTACGGGATCCTCGACAGGATCGGTCTGGGCAACACCTTCGGGATCAGGTTCCTCGCATTCGCCGCGTGCTGTCTTGCGATGGTCGCGTGCGGGCACATCGCGTGGACCCTTGTCGGCGAGCCCGCACGCATGCCGACGATCTGGGCGACGGGGATCGCCCTCAGCATCGCCCAGATCGAGGGCTTCATCGCCAACGCGGAACTGCTCAGCTGCGCCGTCGGTGCGCTCGGGTGTGCCGCGATCCTTCTTGCGTGCTGGAGCAGGGGGGCGCCCGACCCGCGGTTGTTGTTCGTCGGCGGTCTCATTGCGGGTTGTGCCGTCACTCTGAAGCAGAGCGGATTCGACGCAACCGTCGCGGCGTGCGTGGGTGTGATCGTCGCGGCCGTCCATGAGAAGTGGAAGTTCCGCGACTTCACGAAGGCCGTCGGCGTGATAGGTGCGGGGGTGGCGGTCCCCGTCGGGCTGGTGCTCGTGCATGCGTCACTCACCGGTTTCCATGACTGGTGGTACGCGGTGGCGGGTGTCCGCATCGAGCATGCGAGTGCTCTTGCCTCGGCCGACTGGCCGAAACTGAGGGAGACCGGGCGCATCGTCGCACCGATCGTGGCGGTGGCCCTTGTGTGTGCCGTTCCTCTCTTTGTCCGGATGGCGCGCACCCACGTCCGCGCGGTCATCGTGCTCTCGGTCTGGAGCATCGCCGCCATCGGTGCCTTCCTCATGGGTGGGCTGTTCCACCGTCACTACTGGGTGATTCTCATGTTCCCGTTCGCCACGGTCGTCGGGACAGCGTTCTCGGGGATCCGCACGAAGGCCGTTGTCGCCGCGGTGGCCGCCGCGTCACTCGTGGTCCCGTTCGTCGAGACCGCACGCGCGGTGCGGATGGGCGACAACGAGGTGGCGGCGGAACTCGATGACGACACGCGAATCGTGCTGAACGAGCATGTGGCGGACTGGTTCGCCCGTCACGACCCCGGTCACGGCACTGTGTGGGCGATGTGCGCGAGCTCGGCGCTGTACGCACTCATTGACCAGGCGCCTCCGTTCAGATACAGCTGGTTCGCGTACTTCGCGGCGACACCCGAGGCGCTCCCGATGCTCTACGACTGGTTGGGCAGTGACGCGCGGCCCGAGTACGTGGTGCAGGTGCAGTCAGCGCGTCGGTGCGACCCGTCGGGGCAGCTGGGGTCATTGATCGGGGCGAAGTACTCCGTGGTGGACACGGTGATGGGGCACCCGATACTCAAACTCGCCGGGTCGTGACCCGGGGCGTCAGTCGGGTCGCATCGACAGCATGAACGAGTCGACGACGAGCGCGAGCTCCTCGTCATCCGGCCGCGACGGATCCATGTCCGCCACCACAAGACCGAGCGTGTAGGCGCTGATGAACTCGGCAACTGCGCGCGGGTTCCGGTCGGTGCGGATGAACCCGCGCTCAACCCCCATGTTCACCACCCGTTCGAGCTGGTCGACGAGTTCGCACTGGGTGGCGGTCACGGTGTCGTGGAGATCCGGTCGCCCGACGGAGGAACCGATGAGGACCACCCGTGCCATCCTGCTGCTGCTGCGCGACACCTTCACGACCTCGCGCGTGATGACCTTGAGAATCGAATAGAAGTGGTCGATGTCGCGCGCGTTCTCCACCGCCGACACGAGGAAGTCGGTGTCCTGGTCGACCATCGCGCGGAACCTCATGAGGTGGGCCTCGGCGACGAGTCCCTCCCTGTCCCCGAAGTAGTAGGAAATCATCCCCTGCGTGACGCCGGCTTCCTTCGCGACCTCGATGATCCGCACGGAGGCCTCGCCGCCCGCATCGATCGCGGCGACAGCGGCATCGAGAATCGCCTGCCGTGCGGAACTCGCATTCGGTACCGGGTTCCTGGGTTTCCTGCCGGCTGCCATCCCCGAATCGTAATGCGGGCGGTCCGGACCGCTGATGCCCGGCTCAGCGGGTCAGGCGTTCCAGGAGGTCGCTCAGTTCCGCCGTGGCGAACCCGATCGATTGGTCCGCGATGCCGAACGGGATCATCACGTGGTCGCCATGGACCATGGAGCCGCACGAGTACACGACGTTCGGCACGTACCCGTCGCGGTCACGCGACGAAGGGGAGAGGAGCGGCTGGTCGAGGGTGCCGATCACGCGCTGCGGATCGTCGCGGTCGAGCAGCATCGCGCTGAGGTAATAGGTGCGGAACGGACCGACGGCGTGCGTCATGACCAGCCACCCCGCCTCCGTCGCGATGGGTGGCCCGCAGTTGCCGAGTTGGATGACCTCCCACGGGCGCGCGGGCACCTGCAGCATCGTGGAGGACTCCCAGTACTCGACCGTCGGGCTGAACGCGATGTGGTTCGACTCGAAGTCGGGTCGGACGAGTGCCGTGTACATGTTGCCGATGCGTTGCGGGAAGAGTGCGAGCCCCTTGCCGTTCGCAGCCGGCCCGGAGACGGGGAATGCGCGGAACCGCGAGAAGTCATCCGTCTGCACTCCCTGCTGTGCAATGTTGACGCCGTCGAACGCGGTGTACGTGCCGAAATAAGTGGGTGACCCGTCCGACTCGGTGAACGCGGTCAACCGCATGTCCTCCATCCCGCGAGACTCGGCCTCCGCATGCGGCCACAGGAGACGCTCGGACTGCTGGGTTCCCGCGGGGAACGTCACGAGGTAGGACCGCTCGGCGAGATCGCGGAAGTGGTGCATGGTCTCCTCCACGTTGCGGAACGTGTCGCGGTCGTGGAGAAGCACGTTGAGTTGTTCCTCGAGGTCGGAGGGCGTGAACGTGTCCCGCAGATTGGACAGAACGGCACGCGCGTTCTCGCCGAAATTGAACTGCTCCTCCAGCAGGCCGCGGAACCCCGCCTTCGCGAGCACTGCCTCGCTGACGGCACCGGTCGAGAGGCACCGCAAAGGATGGTCAACGACCACGTCGCCGTACGCGTCGATGGTGCCGGTGCGGAACCCGACGGACGACCGGTGCCCCTCGCCGATGCAGCGGACACTCATCACGAAACGAGCGGATCCCTCTGCGAGCCCGCTCTGGTCCGGGTGGATGACGGCCGACGGGTTGCACAATGCCGCGCCTTCCACGGCGAACTCGTGGGTGAAGCACGCTCCGATCAACCTCCAGCGGTCCTCGGACAACGGGACCTTCGGGTCCACCCGGTGCAGCGCGCGGTGCGCGTTGATGTCGAGCCACTGGTCGAAGTCGGTGTGCCGTTCGGCGAAGTCGCGGTCGACGGCCGCAAGCGAGGCCCTCACCTCGCCCTCACTGAGCGCCATGACGCGCCGGATGACTGCGCTCGTCCTGCTCTGCGTCGGGCCGAAGTCCTCCTGGCCGGCAACGAAGAGTTTCACGGTGATGCGCGACGGGTCGGGCCGGAGGCGGAGCTCCTGGCGGCGTGCGAGACTCGGAGGGCCGAGTTCCGGTGGTGCACCCGTCATGCGAAGGACGTGCCGTTCATCGACACGTACTGCATGGTGGAGATCATCGCGAGCGTCGACTCCGCGCCCTCGTTGCGGTTGACGCCGTCCTC
>JBEGQK010000133.1:0-7539 GCA_041180985.1 Actinomycetota bacterium | reverse complement strand
GCATCTTCAAGCCGCAGGGCCAGGCTCTCGCCGCCGCGGCGAAGAAGGACGTGAAGGTCCTCGTCGTGGGCAACCCCGCGAACACCAACGCCCTCATCGCCATGAACAACGCGAAGGGCCTTGACCCGCGCCGCTTCACCGCGATGACCCGCCTCGACCACAACCGGGCCGTCTCCCAGCTGGCCGCAAAGGTCGGCAGGCCCGTGTCGTCCATCAAGAAGATGACGATCTGGGGCAACCACTCGAGCACCCAGTACCCGGACCTCTTCCACTGCGAGGTCGACGGCAAGAACGCCGCGCAGTTGGTGAACGACCAGGCGTGGCTCGACGGCGAGTTCATCCCCACCGTCGCCAAGCGCGGTGCCGCCATCATCAAGGCCCGCGGTCTCTCGTCCGCTGCGTCGGCAGCAAACGCCGCGATCGACCACATGCGCTCTTGGGCACTCGGCACCGCCGACGGCGACTGGGTGTCGATGGCCGTCCCGTCCGACGGCAGCTACGGCGTGCCCGAGGGCATCATCTCGTCGTTCCCGTGCGTGTGCAAGAACGGCGAGTACACGATCGTCCAGGGTCTCGACATCGACGCGTACAGCCGCGCGAAGATCGACGCATCAGTCGCCGAGCTCGTGGAAGAGCGCGACGAAGTGAAGAAGCTCGGTCTGATCTGATGAACCCGGCGGCACTGGTCAACACGGACCGGTGGTCGCTGGAGGACAACGCACTCATCGACGCTCTGGCGGCCACGTTCGAACGCGAGCACGTGGTCGTTCTTCCGGGATTCCTCGACCCCGGGGTTCTCCCGGCGCTCGTTCACGAGTGCGACGAACTCGCAAAGGTCGCCTACCACACGACATCCAACGCCAACCTCGAGGTCGTCGCGTACGACCAGTTCCCGGAGACGAGCGTCATCCGGGCACTGTACGAATGGGACCCCCTGATGGAGTTCGTGGCGCGGGTTCTGCGGGTCGAAAAGCTGTACCGGTACGCCGACCCGTTCGGTGCCCTGAACCTCGCAGTCATGCGCGAGGGGCACGAGCTCGGGTGGCACTTCGACCAGACGGATTTCGTGGTGTCGATAGCCATCCAGCCGTCGCTCGCCGGCGGGGACTTCGAGAACGTCCCGTTGATCCGGTCACCACATGACGACAACGAGGAAGCGGTCCAGGCCGTGAGGCGCGGGGAGCGACCCGACCTCGTGCGCGTCGAGCCCATGACGCCGGGCACCCTGATGCTCTTCAACGGCCGGTGGAGCTACCACAGGGTCTCGCGCGTTCAGGGTGCGGTGCCGCGGCACGTGGCGCTCCTCGCGTACGACACGAAGCCGGGCACCGACTCGAACGACGAGCTCAAGCTCGGGCGCTACGGAAGACTGCCCGCGTGAGGATCTCCGGGATGGGTCCGTTCATCGGCGAGGGATTCGTCGGCGAAGGCCCGGATGCCGCGCACGTCAACATCGTGATCGGTCACGTCACATCGTCCGTGGGGGCCGCATGGACGACGGCGCTCGCGACCCCGCGCCAGGGCCATGTTCCCTTCGTCGCGGTGGCGCAGCCGGGCATCCCCGTGCAGCCCTTCACGTTGTTCGTGAACAAGGCAGCCATCGAGAACGAGACGCACGGGAACCTGACGTGGGGCGCGGCGCAGGCCGGCCTTGCGTCCGGGGTGGGAGCCGCCACCAGCGAGAAGTTGCTCCCGCGTGATGCCCGTGAGTACGTGATGATCGCGGCGATGTGGGTGAACCCGCTTGCTGCGGACGAGGAAGCAGTGTTCGAGAACAACCGGTCAGCCACCCTCGAGGCGATCCGGATGGCATCACGCGGTGGGCCGGCGAAGGGCACCGCTCTCGAGGCGATGATGAACCCCTCGAACCCCTACTTCCGCAGGGGTTGAGTCACTCGTAGTCGGTGGCGTCGCGCACCGCGGCGAACGCGTCGTTCAGGGCCGCGAACACTGGGTCAGCGCCCATCAATTTCTGGATGTCGCCGCTGATGGTGACGAGACCCTGCACGAACACTTCCTGTGCGGGGATGCGGTGGGTCGCCACGCCCACGGCGGTGTCCCACGACTGTTCCATCCTGATGTCCTCTGCCGGTGCCGCGCCTGCGCCGAACGTGGCCGAGCCGTCCCTCAACTGCAGGTGGTAGAGAACGTTGCCCTCCGGGCCGTCGTTGACGACCTGCGTCACGCCGAAGGTGATGTCGGCGGCAAGTGCCTGCAGGGCCGTGTTGCCGGCCACTGATGCCGACATGGCATCGATCCAGTCGAGACTGAGGTAGCGCATGTCCCTAGTGTGCGCGGTTGCGACGGTGCTTCACAAACTCGATGATGACCGGCAGCAGCGAGAGGAACACGATCCCCAGGATGGCGGCCTCGATGTTGTGCTTCACGGCGTCGATCTGGCCGAGGAAGAACCCGAGCGTCGGCAGACCGAGACCCCACCCGAGCCCGCCGAGCACGTTGTAACGGACGAACGTCCTGTAGTCCATGCGGCCGACGCCGGCGACCACGGGCGCGAAGGTGCGCACGATCGGGACGAACCGGGCAAGGACGATCGTCTTCGCGCCGTGTTTGTCGAAGAACGCCTGTGCCTTGTCCACGTGTGCCGGGTCGAACAGGCGCGACTTCGGGCGCGCGAACAGGGCCGGTCCGACGTTGCGGCCGATGATGTAGCCCACCTGGTCGCCGATGATCGCCATTGACGCCGCAACGAGGAGGACGAGGGGCAGGGGAGGCAGGACGTTGCCACCGGCCTCGCTGGCGAGGAACCCGGCGATGAAGAGAAGTGAGTCGCCCGGCAGGAAGAACCCGACGAGAAGGCCCGACTCTGCGAAGACGATGAGCGCGAGAACGAGCAACCCCCCGTTCGACAGGAGGGATTCCACGTTCATCAGTGCGAGCATCCCGAGAACGCTAGTGGGGTGGGCGCCAGGCATGAGGGCAATGACCGACCCGACTGCGGGCAGGAGTCCGTGCGAACAAAAAGGCCCGGGCGCGAGCGCCCGGGCCTTTTCAGTGAGTGTGATCAGCCGATGGTTGCGCTCTGGCGCGACGTGCGGATGACCGAACCGGCCAGGATCACCGTGGCGACTGCCGCGATGGCGAGACGGAGACCGTCCTTGTCCTGGTTCGAGATGATCGCCGGGAGCACCAACAGCGAGACCAGGTTCATCACCTTGATCAACGGGTTGAGTGCCGGGCCGGCGGTGTCCTTGAACGGGTCACCGACTGTGTCGGCGATGACGGCGGCCTTGTACGGGTCGGAACCCTTGCCGCCGTGGTGGCCGTCCTCGATGTACTTCTTCGAGTTGTCCCACGAGCCACCGGCGTTGCTGAGGTAGTTCGCCACCAGCTGGCCGGTGAGGATGACTGCTGCGAGGAAGCCGCCGAGGGCCTGCCAGCCGATTCCGAAGCCGACGATGACGGGTGTCAGCACCGCGAGCAGTGCAGGCGTCGTCAGCTCGCGCAGCGACGCTGCGGTGCAGATGTCGATGACCGGGCCGTAGTCGGGCTTCTTGGTACCGGCCATGATGCCGCCGTCCTTAAACTGGCTGCGCACTTCCTGCACGACGACGCCCGCGGTGCGGCCGACGGCGCGGATGGAGAGCGCGGAGAAGAGGAACGGAACAGCGCCACCGATGAGGAGACCGATGAAGATCTTCGGGTCGGCCACGTTGATGGTCAGCTGTGCTTCCTTGAACACGCCGTCGGCAAGGTTCTTGGCGACGACGCCGAGTTCCGAGCCTGCTGTCTCGATGAAGGACGCGAACAGTGCGACGGCCGCGATGACCGCCGAACCGATGGCGAAGCCCTTGGTGACGGCCTTCGTGGTGTTGCCCACTGCATCGAGTGCGACCATGATGCGCTCCGGCTCACCGTGGAACTCGCCCGACATCTCGGCGATGCCCGCCGCGTTGTCGGAGACCGGGCCGAAGGTGTCTTCCGACACGATGACGCCGGTGGTGGCGAGCATTCCCATGCCGCACAGCGCGACGAGGTAGAGCGAGAAGGTCAGGTTGCCGCCGCCGAGGCCGAGCGCGACGCCGATGGCGATCGCGATGGCGATGACTGCGTAGACCGAGCTCTCGAGGCCGTATGCGGTGCCGGAGAGGATGGCCGTTGCGGGGCCGGTCTCTGCCGAGGCAGCGATTTCCTTCACGGGCTTGAAGTGCGTTGCGGTGTAGTACTCCGTCAGGCGGCTGACGAGCTGCGCGAGCACGAGGCCCACGGCAACAGCGCCGAACACGCGCCAACCGGCTCCGCTGATGAGCTTCACACCGTCTGCGGCGGTGCCCTTGTCGTTGCCGACGTAGCCCAGCGCGAGCGCGAGGGTGCCGAGCAGCGACAGCGAACCGGCAACGAGGAATCCCTTGTTGATCGGCTTGAGTGCGTTGGTCTCGCCCTCCTTCGCCTTCACGGCGAAGACGCCGGCAATCGATGCGATCACACCGATGGCGCGGGCCGCGAGCGGGAACACGAGGCCCATGGCCGGGTTGAGGCCGATGGACTTGAACGCGGCGACGCCGAGGATGATCGAGGCAACGAGGGTGACCTCGTAGCTCTCGAACAGGTCGGCGGCCATGCCGGCGCAGTCGCCCACGTTGTCGCCCACGTTGTCGGCGATGGTGGCGGGGTTGCGCGGGTCGTCCTCGGGGATGCCGGCTTCGACCTTGCCCACGAGGTCAGCACCCACGTCGGCGGCCTTGGTGAAGATGCCGCCACCGACGCGCAGGAACAGCGCGAGGAGGGAGCCACCGAAACCGAAGCCGACGAGGATGACGCTCGAGGTGTTCTGGAAGATCATGATGATGCCCGTTGCACCGATCAGGCCGAGGCCGACGGTGAACATGCCGGCAACGCCACCGGTGCGGAAGGCGACCGTGAGGGCCCTCGGCATCGAGTTGGTCAGCGCCGCGGCCGCCGTGCGGACGTTGCCGCGCGTTGCCAGGGTCATGCCGATGTAACCGGTCAGGCCGGAGGCGACGCAGCCGAGAACGAAAGCCAGGGTGCGGAAGATGCCGGACTGCGCGAACGAGAGGGCCTCCGAGCCGTCACCCTTCTTGATGGCCGTCGACGTGATGAACACGATGATGACCAGCGGGATCAGGATGAGTCCGATCGTCCGGAACTGGCGCTTGAGGTACGCCCAGGCGCCCTCCTGGATCGCTCCCGCGATCTCACGCATCTTCGGCGTACCTTCGTCGTACGCCATGACTGAGCGGACCAGGTAGAAGCCCACTGCAAGGGCGAGCACGGCAGCTGCGGCAGAAAGCCACAGCACCGCCCATTCGCCACCCTTGAGCACAAACTCCTGGTATCCGCCCTCAGCTGCAATTATCCCTGTCACCGAAACTCCCGGTTGGTTGGGGGGCGGACCGGTCTGGCCTCACCCTCTGAAGTGGAACGGGTCAACAGTAGTGAAAAACGGCACGAACCCAACGACTTTGCCAAGTTTCGGCGTTTGGGCGCCGGGGAGTACCGTTTCCCTCGCAATTGCATCACCGGACCCCGTCCGGACAGCGCAGGAGACCCCATGGCACAAGTAGTCACCAGCCAGCGCGGCCCCGTCACAGGGACCGCCGTTCGCTCGAAGAAGCGCAAACCCTTCCTCCTCGACATTTACTCGACCGCAGTGGGCAAGAAGTACGTCATGGGTGCAACGGGCATCGGTCTCATGGGGTTCGTCCTCTTCCACATGATCGGGAACCTGAAGATGTACCTGGGTGCCGTGCACCTGAACGAGTACGCCGAGTTCCTGAACCGTCTCCTCACCCCGATCATGCCCGAGAAGTCCGTGCTCTGGATCCTGCGCGGCGGCCTGATCACCATGCTGCTGCTGCACCTGCACGCCGCATTCACCCTCACCGTCCTGAACCGCAAGGCCCGGCCGGTCAAGTACCAGAGCCCGCGCGACTACCAGATCGCCAACTTCGCCAGCCGCACCATGCGTTTCTCCGGGCTCATCGTCCTGGCGTTCGTGTTCTTCCACCTCGCCGACCTCACCTTCGGCGGCGCCAACAAGATGACCGGCCAGATCGGTCCCGACGGTGTGAAGGACGTGTACGGCGCGGTCGTCTACTCGTTCAACCGGGTCCCGGTCGCGTTCTTCTACATCGTCGCCAACATCCTGCTCGGCATCCACCTCTTCCACGGCGCGTGGAGCATCTTCCAGTCGTTCGGTTGGAACAACCCGCGCTTCAACAAGTGGCGCCGCGGCTTCGCCACCGCCTTCGCAACCATCATCGTGGTCGGCAACGTCTCGTTCCCCGTGGCCGTGATGGCCGGCATCGTCAAGTAACCCGAGAGAGTTAAAGGTAAGTCACATGAGCCTCACACAGGACCTTCTCGCGAAGAACACCGTCCAGCTGAACTCCAAGATCCCCGCAGGGGCGATGTCGGAGAAGTGGGACAACTACAAGGCCGACATGAAGTTGGTCAACCCCAACAACAAGCGCAAGTTCAAGGTCATCGTGGTCGGCACCGGTCTCGCCGGTGCATCCGCCGCGGCGACGCTCGCCGAGCTCGGGTACCAGGTGGATGCGTTCACCTTCCACGACTCCGCACGCCGTGCGCACTCGATCGCCGCACAGGGCGGCATCAACGCAGCGAAGAACTACAAGGGTGACGGCGACTCGGTCCACCGCCTGTTCTACGACACCGTGAAGGGCGGCGACTTCCGTGCACGCGAGGCGAACGTCCACCGTCTGGCGCAGGTGTCCGTGAACATCATCGACCAGATGGTGGCCCAGGGCGTCCCGTTCGCACGCGAGTACGGCGGCCTTCTCGACAACCGTTCGTTCGGTGGCGCGCAGGTCAGCCGTACGTTCTACGCGCGCGGCCAGACAGGCCAGCAGCTGCTCCTCGGCGCGTACCAGCAGTTCTCCCGCCAGGTCGGCCTCGGCGGCATCCGCCTGTTCAATCGCACCGAGTTCGTCGACGTCGTCACGGTCGACGGCCGCGCGGCGGGCATCGTGGTGCGTGACCTCGTCACCGGCGAGATCTCGTCGCACGCGGCGCACGCGGTCGTCCTCGCCACCGGCGGTTACGGCAACGTGTTCTTCCTGTCGACCAACGCCATGGCGTGCAACGTCACCGCAGCGTGGCGCGCGCATCGCAAGGGCGCGCTGTTCGCGAACCCCTGCTACACGCAGATCCACCCGACCTGCATCCCGCAGAGCGACGAGTCGCAGTCCAAGCTGACGCTCATGTCGGAGTCCCTGCGCAACGACGGCCGCGTGTGGGTGCCCACCAACCCGGACGAGACCCGCCCCGCGCACCTCGTGCCCGAGTCGGAGCGCGACTACTACCTGGAGCGCCTGTACCCGTCGTTCGGCAACCTTGCCCCGCGTGACATCTCGTCGCGTGCCGCCAAGCGCGCCGTCGACAAGGGTCTCGGCGTCGGGCCGCAGAAGAACGGCGTCTACCTCGACTTCGCCGATGCGATCAACCGTCTCGGCAAGGACGTCGTGGCGGAGCGCTACGGCAACCTCTTCGAGATGTACGAGCGCATCGCGGGCGAGAACCCGTACGAGCAGCCCATGC
>JBEGQK010000132.1:0-8141 GCA_041180985.1 Actinomycetota bacterium | reverse complement strand
CGGACTCGACGACATCGGCATCACGATGACGCATGCCGACGAGATCAGCGCGTTCGAGAAGAACCGCCCGGCCTGGTTGGCGAAGTAATCACCTGACGAACGCCACGATCAGCGCGGTCTGAGCGGACATGAGGGCCGCCATGATTCAGAGACGGGCGGCAAGGCCGGTCGCGCGACGGATGGGCAGACCGACGGCACGGCGGATCGATTCCTCGGTGGCGACGATCGTGAGTTTCTTCGTCGGCCGGGAGATGCCCGTGTACAGGAGCTCCCGGGTGAGGATGCGCGAGGCCTTCGTGGGAAGCACGACGATGGCATGCTCGTACTCGGAGCCCTGGCTCTTGTGGATGGTCATTGCGTACACGGTCTCCACCTCGGGCAGACGGTTCAGGGGGATCGTGACCGGACCATCGAGACCCTCGAACGCGACCACCTTCTGTCCGTTCACGAGGCAGACGATGCCGACATCTCCGTTCGCGACGCCGAGACGGTCGTCGTTGCGCGACACGAGCACGGGCCGACCGATGTAGAACGGTTCGGCAAGGCTCCCGGGGACGGCGGACTGCACGGTGCGGTTCCATCCCTGCACCCCCAGCGTTCCGTTGCGGTGGGCGCACAGGACCTGCACAGTGGACAACGCAGCGAGAGCACCGGCTGCATCACCCTTTGACGCGAGACCCACCACGGCATTCGCCACTCCCACAACTTCGGCGGCGAGCGCGCTCAGTTTTTCTCCGTCCGCAACCGGGTCCACCCACTCGACATCGCCCGACGCGCCGGACAGCGTCGCGATGATCGCGTCGATGTCATCCTTGTTGTCGTCACGGGCGTCGCGGACGGCCTTCACCAGCGTGTTGATGGTGGATTCCTCGGGATACCGGTGCTGCACCGTGCGACGCTCGAACTTCCACGTGCCGGCCGGTTGCGACTTGATCATCCGGTCGATGTCACCAAGCACGGTTCCCGCATCCACTGAGGCGAGTTGGTCCGGGTCCCCCACCAGCCACATGCGCGCGTCCGAAGGAAGTGCGTCGAGCAGTCGGTACATCAGTGACAGCGACATCATCGATGCCTCGTCCACGATGACCAGGTTCAATTTGAGTTGCTTCTTGGCGTTCTTCTGGAAGCGTGGCGTCATCCCGGGCGATAGCCGGAGGAGTTTGTGAACCGTCTGCGCCTTCGACGAATCGAGAATGCGCTTCTTCACGTCATCGGGCGCATCCGAGCGCGCGAGGGCGCGCATCAAGGACTGGCGCATGCGACGAGCGGCCTTCCCCGTGGGGGCGACGAGCGCCAGCTTGATCCTCCCGTCGGTGTCCTCGGTGAACAACCGGATCAGTTCCCCCGCGATGTAGGTGGTCTTGCCCGTGCCCGGGCCTCCGAGCACCACCTCGAGCCGGCCGTTCCTGAGCATGCGCAATGACGAACCCACGGACAGCTCCTCGTGGTGGGTCCGTGCCGTGTAGAGGCGCGCACCGTCGAGCACGAACGGAACGCGGCGGACCGCCGCGGCACCGTCCGACACTTCCACAAGTTGTGGACACGCGCGGAGAAGTGCGTCCCATCCGTCGGCGTCGTCGGGCACTGTCATTCCGGAGGAAACGGAAGCAGCATCGACCGACCGGAGTTCGAGGCACGTGTTCCCGTCAGGCCCGGCCTTCAGTGCCAATGCGAGAACGAACTGCAGTTGCGGGCCGATGTCGGGAACACCGAAAAGGAGCGACAGCCCACCGAGCGCATCCAGGTCAATCTCGTCGATGACCCCGGACGTGACTGCCGGTGCAAGGGCAGGATGGACCGTCATTCGGCAGCCCCGCCCATTGCATCGGACAACGCAGCCCACAGACCCTTCGGTGCGCCCCACTGGAACACGCCGAACGGGCATCCCGCCTCGTCGACACACGAGGCGTCCGCCACCATGCCGCGGACGAAGAAGTACGCGACACCCGCGATGACGTCGTCACTGTGGAGGTGCGGGGCCCGCCACCGGAGGAACCGATGGATTGCCACTCCGTAGATGAGTGCCTGCAGCGGATAGTGATGGTCCCTCATTGCCTTGACCAACCGGGCCGGGTGGTACGCGTCGATCAACCGCGTGTCATCCTCGCCGTCCAGCCTGTTGCTCTTGTAGTCCGTGATGTACAACCTCGGCCCGACCCCATCGATGTTGATGCGCAGCACCGCGTCGATCGATCCGTTGATGAGTCCCGCCAACGGGATGTCGAACTCCGGGCCGGTCAGTTCGGCCGCGTAATCATGGAGAACGTCACCGGGCGTCAGGAAATCCCGGAGGACCCTGCCCACCGTGTTGACCGAGACACCGTGCGTGAATTCCGCGAGACCCATCTCGAAGTCGAGTTCGGCGAGTCGGTCCGCCGCAGGGATCGTCGCGAGCGACCGGTCGTGCATGAACGGGCCGAGCGACGTTGATGCCGCCGAGACGAGACCCTTCACCAGGTTCTCCCTGTGCGGGGCGAGCGACGGACCCGACGCATGCCGCGCGACGAGTTGTTCGAACTGGATCGGCAGATCGTCGGGTGACGGATCGAAATTCTCGAAGATCTCGTGGATCACCGTTCCCGTGTGGGTGCCACCGGGGATGCGCGCCAACGGCATGTCAACGCCCGTCGGCACTGCGGAGTCCGCGTACGTGTGACCGAAGTCGAAGAACACTGTCCTCTCGTCGTTCCCCCCGCCGGCGGGCAGGTGCTGGTGGACTGTCGAGCCCTGTGCCGTCTGGGTGATGCCCGAGAAACTCGTGCGGCGGTACGTCTGTGTGGTGTCGGCCGCGAACGCGTTCGTGGCCTGCGCGGTCTCACCCGCACCGCCTGAGTACCGCGGCTGATTGACGGGCACGGGAACGACCGGGATCGGTGTGCCATCGCCGAATGCGTCCTCTTTGACGAACTCGCGTGCGAGGGACTTCTCCGCACCGGCCCCCGGCAGCAACAACGTCAGATGGTGCTGGGCGCGCGTGACCGCCACGTAGAACTGGCGCGCGAGTTCCTCCCGTTCCTCTGATTCGGCGGCAAGTCGAGCGGCGGGGCTCGGCACCCCGTCGACCACCCACGAGATGTCAATGAGCCTGGAACGTCTGCCCTGCGCGTCGGCGGGCCCGAGGAACATGACGGGACGACTCGACGTCTTCTCGTCGGCCTTCTTCCCGTCCGACTTGTTGTCCGTTGCCTTCCGATCGTCCCACTTGTCAGCGACGACGACGCAGGGGAACTCGAGTCCCTTTGCGGCGTGGATCGTGAGAATCTTGACTGCGTCGCTGTCACTCTCGACCCGCCTGCTGATGATCTCGGCGGTCGAGTCCAGCACGGAGAGGTCGGCGAGGTACTGGAGCACATCGGCGGGATCCACTCCGCCACCGCCGGACCGTTGGTCGATCAACTCGACGATGTGGTTGAAGTCGGTCATCCGGCGGTCGGCGCGGTCCGAACCGAGCACCGAACGCGCGCACACGGGCTCGGACATGATGCGGGTGCGCACCGCTGCGATCCCATCGGTGCGGAGAAGCCGCGCGAGGGAAACGAGCAACTCGTGCTCGTCTGCGATGCCGTCGATGGCATCCGTCTCGTCGAGCGACATCAGCGCGGGGTCGAGAAGCGTCCGGCCGAAGAACATCGTGGCCATGACGGCCCTGACCCTGCCGAGGTCGCGCGGGCGTTCGAGCGCCTCGAGCAGCCGTGTGACCGCCTCGGCGGCCTCACTTGCCATGACCGACGCGGTTCCGCCGCTGACCGCCGGAATGTGAAGTGCCCGCAGGGACTTCTCGAGAGCGAGCCCGATCCCGTTCGCCCTCACCAGGACGCAGACGTCGGATGGCCGGACCGGGATCTTGTCGATCCGGGCGGTCTGCAGCAACTGTGCGACGCGCTGTGCGGCGACAGATTCCGGCGACGAGGCACCCGAGGCCTTGTCGATGTCGATGATCTCGATGGGTTCGACGCCGGAGATCAGGCGGCCGGCGTTCTTCGGGGCAAAACCCACGTTCTCGTACCCGATGCCGAAGCCATAGGTCTTGTCTGCGAGGAGTGAATTGAGCCCGGAGACGAGGTCCTCGTCGGACCTGAAGTTCTGGTCGAGCGAGATGCGGTTCTCCGGGTCGCGTTGCGCGACGTACGCACCGATGTCCGCCCCTCGGAACCTGTAGATCGACTGCTTCGGGTCACCGACCACCACGAGGCAGCTGTCCGTGGAAATCGCGGGGATGATTGCGCGGAAGATGTCCCACTGCAGCGGGTCGGTGTCCTGTGCCTCGTCCACGAATGCGATGCGGAATCGGCTGCGGATGACGTCGAGCGCGACGGCATACGTCGGGTCCTTGACCACCATGGCCGCACGTTGCAGAAGATCGTCGTACGTGGGCTTTTCGCGCGTGGCTCCCTCAACCAATCGTGCGATGGCGGTGATCGACGACTTCATTGCCGAGAGCTGATCCCTCACCTCCGCGTCGAGCGACGGGTCGATCCACATCGTGGCATCGGGCGCCGAGAGCACCTGGGAGACGAGTTTCTCCAGTCGACCCGCATCCTGTATGCGGCCGCGCATCGACTCCGCGGCCACGAAATCGTTGACCTTCTGCTTGATGATCAGGTCACGGCTGTCGGACTCGCTCCCCGACCCCGACGGGAGCCCCGCGACGGACAGGATCTTCGTGCAGACCGAGTGGATGGTGGACACGGTCGCCGTGTCGAATTCCACCGCGGCTCGCCGGAGATTCGTCTCCATGCGGCTCCTCCGGCCTTCGTTTTTGCCGAGTCCGACGAGGTAACGGCCGAGAGCATCGTCTTCGGGGGCAACGCCCGTGCGGAGAATCTCGGCGGTGTCGATGAGACGGCGACGGACCCGGTCCCTCAGCTCGGCAGCGGCGTTGCGCGTGAACGTGGTGATGAGAAGTTGGCTGATGCGCAACGTGTCGTCGAGCGCTATCTCGCGCGCCACGAGGGCAGCGACGGTGTAGGTCTTCCCCGTCCCGGCGCTGGCCTCCATGAACAACCCGTTCGTGAGCCTGATGTCCTGAATCGGAATGCTCGTCATTGCGCCACGCTCTGCAGGATCTTGTTGTTGATCTCGGGGTACAGCGGGGACTTTGAGGTCTTGTTCAGCACCTCGAGCAGACCGGCCGCGCGCAGGACCCAGGCCCTGTGCAGCGGACCGTTCTCGGGAAGGACGTCATCGAACCTGGGTGCGGACCCGAACACCCGGTACTCCCGCTCCGTCTCGTATTTCTTGTCGGCCACGAACTTGTCGAATTCCCCGCGCACCTCCGACCACGGGGAGTTCCTCATGACCAAGCCGGCGGTCTTCCCGAAGCCGAACATCGGCAGCGAGGATGCTTCCCCGACCGCACGAATGAGCGACGACAGGCGGGCCGTTGCCTCGTCCCTGTCCGGTTGCGGTTTCCAGACGAGCTGCTTCATCCGGAGCGCACCCTTCTCCCACCCGATGAGGATTGCCTCGTCCACGAGATGTCCCTGGCTCGTGAGCAGGAGCAACGCGAGTGCCGCCTCCGTGTTCAGTGCTGACGGCTCCTTGTACGTCGTCATGACGATCCGGTTGCCGGTGTGCACGAACGGCATCTCGCCCGCGACCTGGACTCCGTCAATGACGCAATTGACCGCCGACAGCTCCGCGCCGGTGATTGCGGGACCCCACCGCCGCGCCGCAGAGATGACCTCATCGAAGATGTCACATATGTCGTCGACACATGTCGCACCGACTGTTCCCACCGGCACCAGACCTCTCTGCTGCATCACCGTGACCAGGTTCACGCGGGTGTCGTCGTCCCACGTGTCGCCGATCTCGCAACGCTGACGCCACAGGATGCTCTCGGTCAACGCGGTGATGTCCATGGGGAGCAGGGCCACGTCGGCTTCCTGGTCCTCCTGCCACCTGGGGATGCCGAGGGTGGAGAGGAAGAAATTGTGCGGCCACTTGACGACTTGCACGAGGTCACGGACACTGACCTCCTCGAGAGGATCGGTCGGGATGGGAACCACGGGGTGCGATGCGACGGGGCGACGGACCCCGGATGCAAGGGAGGATTCCATGGCCCGCACCGAGTGAGCGAAGATCTCGTTCTTCATGACCTCGCCCGGGATGAAGTTGCGGGCGCCGATCGCGTGCCGCGGGTGGTCGTGGACGAACGACCATGTCTGCTTCTTCTGGTCATGACCCGCGCCGGCACGGACGCACATGTCAACAAACTCTGCGAGTGGCGTGACGAACGGGACAGGTGAGTTGTTCTTCGCACTGCGGCCGTTGCACGTGACGATGAACCTCTCCTCCGCCGCGAGGACCGCGTCGAGGAACGCGCGGCGGGCGTCGATGCGCTGGTCGGTGTCGCCGATGATTTGTTGGCGAGTCACCAGGTCGTCGCTCTCGGAGTCGGTTGATCCGATTGCTCCGTCGTCGTACCCGAGTATGCAGACGACCTTGAACGGCACCGAACGGAGCGGCACCATGGATGTGGCGGTGACGGCACCGGTGCGCAGCGGCTGCCTGCCGGGGATCTCCTCGGCACGTTCCACTGCGAGCCCTGCGAATTCGGCGAATGTGACGGCCTGCCCGGCGGACCCCGGGACCGACTGTGCCGCCCGCCTGAGGTCGCGGAGGATCCCGGTGGGTTCGGCAAGAAGGTCCCCGGCGGAACCGCACAGCGCGACCAGGGCGTTCTCGACCGTGTTGGCCCATTCCTCGACCGTGCGCGGGCGAACCGTCTCGCTCTCGAGTTCCGCGAGCACGCCGACAAGATGGGCAAGCGACGCAACCGCCGGGAAATCTGCCGAATCGAGGTCGTCGAGAGGGACGACGCCGCCCGCTTCGGGAACGGGGAGAACATCGGGCAACATCACACCGACGAGCGCCTGCTTCAATCCGCTCGCCCACGTCTGGACATGCCCGAGAACCCCGTCGGCATCGAGACGCCGGCGATGGTCCCCGCTGAACCCCCAGTTCACACCTGTCCGGTCGACGATCTTCCACCACAGACTCACGACATCCGGCGAGAGACCGTTGGCTCGGAGAACGGCGGGAGAGCCGAGCAACCCGAGAATCGAGGCCTTCGAGGCACGCGAGGTGACCACCGAGAGCATCTGGGCGAGAATCTGCGTTCCGTCGCTGACCTGACGGAGACCTCGGTCGGCGACGACGAGCGGGATCCGGACCGAACGGGTGCCCCCGCCCCCGTCGGACACCTCCACCTCGCGGTCGAAAGTTGCCGTCAGCAGGGGCGCAGCCGCAGCCATGTCGGGACACATGATGACGATGTCGTGCGGTCGCAGATTGTCAATCTCGGTGAAGGCGTGGAGCAACACGTCGTGGAGAACCTCGACCTGACGGGACAGTTCGTGCGCGCGGTGTATCTGCACCGACTTCTCCGGCGACGGGAGTTCGCCCGTCACAAGGTGCGGCGACGACTCGATGGACTCGTGGATCCGACCGAGGAGATCGGTGACGCGTGTGCTCGGGCGTGCGGGCAGGAATTCAGGGTGGACACCGAACGATCCGAGAACGAGTTGCGCCTCGCGTGAACCCTGCAACCAGTTCACGACCAGCGGGTCACCCTGTGTCTCGACATCACCGTCGCGAGGGCGCGACGGCAGGATTCCGTTGGCACCGTGCAGTGCCCGGGCCTGCAGACTCCACACGTCGTGCAGTGCCGTGGACGGGTGCACCAGGACGGCATCAACGGACATCCGGGCGGACATCGCTTTCAACAGGGCAACCATCCGCGCGGGGACCGACTGGAGACCGACAACCATCAATCGTGATGCGATCGGAGAGATCTCTCCCGCGACCAACTGCTTCGTGAGCAGCGCGAGTTGCGCGGGAGGGCTCGGCACGCCAATCACTGCGCGCACCTTCGTCCAGAGTTCGAACTGCCATCTGTCGCGCGGGGTCAGAGAGGTTCGCAGCAGCATCCATTCGCCATCGGCCGTGCGGTCGCCCAGTTCCGGCATGAGCTCGGCGTGACCGGCTTCCCATGCCTCGATCATCTGCGGGCGGTGCGCGTGATATGCGTCAAAGCGGTCCGCGATCGTGCGTGCTGCCCTGAGGATGCCGTTGTAGCGGTTGCAGAGTTCTTCGCAATTCGGCATGGAGGGAAGGCACTGGAGCACCGCCATGGTGAG
>JBEGQK010000131.1:0-3566 GCA_041180985.1 Actinomycetota bacterium | reverse complement strand
CGGCGCGGGTGGCCTTTCTCTGCTTCGTCCTTGGATTCCATCGGGTTGCCGAGAAGAAGGACACGACGCGGACACTCGTGTTCGGGTTCCTCATCGGGTTCATGCCGGTCCTGCACGGAAGGTTCACGTTGGTGCTCCCGGTTGCCTGCGCGGTCATCCTGTGGTGGGGGTGGAGACGCGACATCGCGCGGTGGGTGGCGGTGTCGTCGTGCGTATTGGCCACGGCCGCGTACCTCGCCGGACGGTCGCTCAACAAGATGGTGAAGCACGACCTCTACGCGCAGGCGTGGGGCCAGGAGGACCGCCTGCTGAAGCGCATAGTCAACCCGTCACTGTGGCCGGCGTTGGTGCGCACCATGACAGGGCAGAGCTGGTACCTCGTCGTCACCACCGGCGGCTTGTTCATGGCAGCGGTGTTCTTCGTCTGGAGGAGCGCACGGTCCGCACCATTGCGTTCGGCCGTCAACGAACCCCGGCGTCTCACCACCCTCGTCATCGGGGCATCCACCGTGCTGCTCGTGTTCACCGGGGGACTGCAGCTCCTGTACGGCAGCCGTGGTGACCATCTGGTCTACGGCCGCTATGTCGAGATCCTCGTGCCCGTGCTGCTCGTGACGGGATGTGCCGCGGTCGAGACGTTGCCGCGCACCGCCCGGCGCGCATGGGTCGTGAGCGCAGCCGCATCGGTGGCGATCGCCGTGTTCTACGTGGTGATCGACGGTGGCGACGGAGTGAAGGGCGGATGGGTGCGCCGCAACATCGTCTACCCGAACATCGTCGGCCTCGACGCCGTCAGGTACGCCGTGCGTCCCGGGCTCATCACGTGGGGTTGCGCGATCGGTGCCGTCACGTTCGTGTTGTGGTGGTTGTCGAGGGCCCGCGACACGAGGGCCGTGACTGCGCTCGTCGTTCTTCTCGCGTTCGGTTCGACGTGGTCGATCACCCATTCGTTGCCCGGCCGAACCGATGACCTCCGGTCGACCAAGGCGATTCCGGCCTACATCCGGGAGCACGGTGGTTCGCTGGTCGGATACGACGGACAGGTTCCGAACGACGCGATGTACTACTACCTGCGCTACAAGGTTCACCCCGTGCAGGTGGTGCGGCTCTTCGCCTCCGGTCCGGGTCTGATGGCGGCGGGCGACGGCAACCCGGTGCCCGCGGAGATCTCGTGCGTGGTGGGTTTCAGGGAACGGCCCCTGACGCACGGCGAGTGGGTCATCGTCGCCGATGAGCCCACCATGCGGCGAGTACTGTGGCAACGGGTCGGAACAGACCACTGCTGACAAGGAACCCACGGAACCATGACGACTTACGCCCCGGACCAGTGCGACATCAGCGTTGTCCTTCCCGTCTACAACGAAAAGGGCCACCTGCGCGCAGAGATCGACCGCATCAGGGCTGCTCTCGAGTCGTCGAAGTACAGCTTCGAGTTGATCGTGGTGGACGACGGCTCGAGTGACGGTTCCGAGAAGGAACTCCCGAACATCCCCGGCATCACCCTGATCACCCACGGCAAGAACCAGGGCTCCGGGGCGGCCCGGCGCACCGGAACCACGGCGGCGCGCGGTCGCGTGGTCGTGTGGACCGATGTCGACATGACGTACCCGAACGATCTCATCCCTGAGCTCGTCGATTCCATGCAGGGTTACGACCACATCGTCGGCTGGCGCCAGACGGAGGAGGGCACCCTCAAGTGGCTGCGCACGCCCGCCAAGTGGGTCATCCGCAAGCTGGCCAGTTTCCTCAGCGAGACCGACATCAAGGACCTGAACTCTGGTCTGCGCGCGTTCCGCCGCGACGTGGCCATGCAGTACGTGCACGAGCTGCCGAAGGGGTTCTCGTGCGTCACCACGCTCACCATGTCGTTCCTCGGCAACGGTTACAGCGTGGGGTTCTTCCCGATCGAGTACTTCCCGCGCGCCGGCCGCAGCAAGTTCCACTGGCTGAAGGACACCCGCAGGTACATCCTGCAGGTCATCCGCATGACGCTGTCGTACAACCCGCTGAAGGTCTTCCTGCCGATCGGTCTGACGCTTCTCGCTCTCGGGTTCGTGAAGCTGGGGCTCGACTGGGCACAGCGCGACTTCCGCCTCGCCGCGAACACGCTCTTGATCTTCTTCGCCGCCCTCCAGGTGATCACGGTCGGCCTGTTGGCCGACCTCGTGGTGCGGGCCACCAAGTCGCCCAACTCGGTGCCGCCGGTCTGATCCCATGCGGGTTGCGATAGTCGGGGCCGCACTGTCGGCCAACAAGGGTGCGGCAGCAATGCTCGAGACGGTCATCGCCCGCCAGCCGGAAGTCTCCGGTCCGTGCACCTTCGATATCCTCACCACCTACCCGGAAGCGGACGCACCGTTGGTGCCCGCGGGTGCCGACGCACGCGTGGTCGGTCTGCAACCGATGCGGCTCGCACTCGTCGAGTTCCCCGTTGCCGTTCTTGCCCTCGCGGCACGCACGTTCAGGCTGCCGCTCGGTTGGGTACGGGCGCGCGCGTGCCGGTCGATTCTTGATTCGGACGTTGTGGTCGATGTGGCCGGAATCAGTTTCGCCGACGGACGCGGGATCCCGATCACCGTGTACAACGCATT
Organism: Actinomycetota bacterium; assembly: GCA_041180985.1. GTDB lineage: Bacteria > Actinomycetota > Acidimicrobiia > Acidimicrobiales > Ilumatobacteraceae > UBA2093. Next base: position 975 of record JBEGQK010000131.1, on the reverse strand, counting down.
GATGACGGGTCTGCCACTGTTGCTCGGCGTTCCCGCCGTGAAGGCGGCGCAGGCACTCGGGCCGTTCCGCAGCCCCGTGAACAGGTTGCTCGCGCGTCTGGTGCTGCCGCGACTCGCCGCCGTCTGCGCGCGCGGTGCCCGGACACGGGAGCATCTCGACTCGCTCGGTCTTCGCAACGTCACTGATGTTGCCGACCTCGCGTTCTCCCTGGACGAGGCGGCATCCCTGCCGCCGGCCGTGCAGGCGAGTGTCGACGCCCTCGGGGGTCCGTACGTCGTGGTCATGCCGAGTTCCGTCGTCCGAAAGTTGCACGAATCGAAGGGAAACGATTACGTGTCCGCAGTGGAGACGCTGGTCCGGAAGCTTCGTTCGTCCACCGGTCTCGCAGTGGTCATCGCTCCGCACAGCTACAGGGCCGGCCAGCCCGAGGGGCGCATGAACGACGGTCCGGTCTGCCGGGAAGTTGGTGCGCGCCTCTCCGATGACGCCGGAGTCGTCGCGGTGGACGCCGACATGACCGCCGGCGAACTTCGCCGCCTGGTCTCGGGTTCGCGCGCGATGGTCACGTCGCGCTTCCACGCGATGATCTCGGGGCTCTCCACGTGCACGCCCACGGTGGTCGTGGGCTGGAGCCACAAGTACCGCGAGGTGCTCGACGACTTCGGGCTCGTGCGCTTCGGCATGGACGCCGATGCGCTCTCCACGCCCGACGTGGTCGTCGGCGCAGTTGCGGAGTGCCTCGCGGACCACGACGCGATCGCGGCGGCGATCTCTGCCGCGCTCCCGGCCGTGCGGCAACGGTCGGCCCTGAACTTCACCCTCATCGACGGGGCGGCCCGGGCATGAACGTGACGAACGATCTCTCGGGGGTCATCTCGTCAGGGATGTGCATCGGGTGCGGTGCGTGCGAGATGGCGGACGGTTCGGTGAGGGTCGAACTGAACCCGCGGAGCCTCATCTTCGAGCCGCAGTCT